>JAAYVR010000214.1 GCA_012517065.1 Verrucomicrobiota bacterium
GTCTTAGTCTGCTCATAGTACCGGTGAAAGCCGGCGAACGGGGCCGCCCGGAGCCGGGGAGTAGGGAAGGGGCAGACACGGTTACGGGACCGTCGTGAGGAAACATGATGGACACACAGTGGTCCGAAATCGTGTACACGTGACAACGGCGGATAACAGAGCGGCACGAAGCCGTGACCGGAAGAACCGTGTGCGGGAAAACCGCTCGCACGGGTCTGTGGGGGAGCCGGTGGGAGACCACCGGCTCTACCCGGATGGCCTCATTCGATCTCGTCGCTGATCCCGATGGCTTCTCACGCTTTGCCGCGGATGCAGTGGGCATTGGCAGGCGCGAAGCGCTTGGAGTGCAGTCTCGCTAATGTTAAAATGGCTTGCGGGGAGACACTGTCGGGGCTGGAATTGGGCTTTGCGGGCAGAGATGACGTCCGGCGAAAGATTTGCGATGTGCGATAATTGTTATCCGAAGCATTACTGCGGTGTTTTTGGTGTTTACGGGCATCCGCGCGCGGCTGAGCTGACATACTATGGTCTGTACGCATTGCAGCACAGGGGCCAGGAAAGCGCCGGCATAGTGTCTTGTCATCGGGGTGAATTCTACAAGTGTCACGGGATGGGGCTTGTTCCGCAGGTTTTCAGCGCGGAGAAGCTGGCGGAATTGAGAGGGCGGATGGCTGTGGGACACACGCGCTATTCGACGACCGGTTCCAGTCATATCAGGAACGCGCAGCCGCTGGTTGTGAACTGCGCCAAGGGCCAGATTGCTGTGGCGCACAATGGTAACCTGACGAATGCGGCATGGCTGCGCGACGAGCTCGAGTCAAAGGGGCACATTTTCCAAACCACGGTGGATAGCGAGATTATCCTCTACCTGCTGGCACAGCCGTCGAACAATCTCGTGCAGACGCTGAGACAATTGGAGGGCGCTTATTCATTGGTGATCATGACCGAGCGCGAGCTCATTGGGGCGCGTGATCCGAACGGGTTCCGACCGCTTTCAGTAGGGCGGCTTGGACGCGCATGGGTGCTGTCGAGTGAGACGTGCGCATTTGATCTGATTGAAGCGCGGTTTGTGAGAGACGTTGCGCCCGGGGAGATAGTGTTGATCAACGACGAAGGGATGCGGAGCATACAGGCGTTTCCTGAGCCAAGGCGGAGGTCTTTCTGCATTTTCGAGTTTGTGTATTTTGCGCGCCCGGACAGCACGATATCGGGAAGGAACGTCTATTCGGTGCGTGTCGAGTTGGGGCGGCAACTTGCGCGTGAGCATCCGAGGGAAGCGGACATTGTTGTGCCTGTGCCTGACAGTGGGAACTGCGCTGCGCTGGGGTATTCGCTTGAATCTGGGATTCCGTTTGAAATGGGGTTTGTACGGAATCACTATGTGGGGCGCAGTTTCATTCAGCCGACGCAGTTGATTCGAGATTTCAACGTTCGGGTGAAGCTCAATCTTATAAAGGATCTCGTGCGAGGGAAACGCGTTGTAATCATTGACGATTCGATTGTCCGGGGCACGACGTGCAAGATACGGGTGAACAACCTGAAGGAAGCTGGCGCCAAGGAAGTGCACGTGTTGGTCAGTTGCCCTCCACATCGGTATCCGTGTGTGTATGGGATTGATTTTCCAGACCGGAGCAAGCTCATGGCGGCCAGGTACTCAACCGAGCAAATACAGCGGTACTTGAACGCAGATTCTGTCGGGTATTTGTCACAGGAGGGGATGATCAAGGCCACGGGTTTGCCGGCGGATGGTTTTTGCACCGCGTGTTACGACAGCCGGTATCCGGTTCAGTTCAATCCCGAGCTCGAGAAGTTCATCATGGAGAAGCGCAAAGCGCGGATCGAGAGCCTTGGCGAGCAGATTGTGAGGAGAGATCGCGAGCCAAGATTGCTCTGATTCTGGGAGCATTTGTTGGGCGCTTGCGTCAAACTGTGTGTATCGGATTGGGGTTGCTTCCAACCCGGAATCTCAGCGGACTGAGGGTGTTGGTGTATCCGTGGGTGGCTGGTAAGGTTCCCGGGTCAGGGCATGAAATGTGCGAGCTAATAAATCGGCGGCTGGCGTGTCATACTGTTTGGCGCATGCAGAAAGCGGGCAACAGGTGCGAGAGCGGCGCTGAGTGTGTGGCCGGTGGTGTCGGTTGAAAGACCAAATGGGTGTTGCAGAACCAGTGTCGGCCAGTGACGGCGCTTTGCGCACGCAATCGATCGAAGTGCTGTTTGGCGCTTTGGAAGCTCCCTTGCTCCGATACGCCCGATGTCTGCTGTCCGACGATAACGTGGCTGAAGAAATCGTTCAGGAAGCTTTTGTAAGGTTGCACGGTCAATCGGACGGAGTGCGTGACCCGCGGAGTTGGCTGTTTCGCACGGTGCACAATCTTGCGCTGAATCACAGGCGAAAGACCGCAAGGATAGTACCGCTGGAACAGGACGGAGGCGCGAGATCAAGCCCCATGGCAGAGCCGGTTGACGGCCACCCTTCGCCAGATGAAGAACTGATGCGGATCGAGGGAATAGGTTTTGTGAGGCTGGGATTGGAGGGGTTGGACGCGCGCAGCCGGGAGCTAATAATGCTCAAGTTTTACGACGGATTATCGTACAAGGAAATAAGCGCCCGCACCGGCCTGAGCGTTGGCCACGTCGGCTACCTGCTGCACCACGCGCTCAAGAAACTTACTGCTGATCTTGTTAGAGCCGGCCTTGTTCAATGAATGCGAATCCTCCAGAACACAACCGCGAAGAACTCGAAGCCCGCGTCACAGCCCTGCTGCTGGGCGAGCTTGATGCCTCCGAGGCGGTGGAGGTCGGGCGGGCGATTGAAACCGATCCTGAATTGGCCAAGAGCAAGGCGAGGATGGAACGGACGATCAAGTTGATCAAGGAAGCCGTGGGCGAACGGGGGGCGACGGACAAAGCTGGCAGTGACACGCCACGGCTTTCTGACGCCAGGCGAAAACGGCTGAGGAAATTGTTTGGAAGCGGGAATGCGCTGAGTCGCAGGGTGAGATCGAAAACGAGCATGGATTGGGCTGTGCCGTTGAGCATTGCGGCCGCATTCGTGATATTGATGGGGTTCGCGAGTTTGTTACTCGGGATTGGGTCGTTAGGGAAAGCCAAGGCCAGGGGCGCGAGGCCGAGTCTCGTGTCAAGTCTCGTGTCAAGATTGGATGGCGTGCCGGCCGCAGCGGGTGGGCAGAGGGATTATTCGCGAAGGTTCGCTGGCGGGAGGGCGATCGCAGAACAAGAGGTTGAGGTTCCGGCCGTCGAGGCTGTTGCTTCTTCGCCGCAAGAAGTTCGGAAAGGGACGCCGGTTGTGGGGGTGCCGTCTGTGCCGGCAGGTCAACGGGCGGAAGAGGCCAAGGGGGCTGAGCCAAGGAATATGCGGGTTTATCTGCCGATGGAGGCTCAGGTTTCCGAGAATCTCTCCGACCAGGCAGACAAGGCCGCTAATGCAGACGTGTCTGGAAAAGAGGTGGCATCGTTTGGTCGCCCAGTCGGCGCGACTGCTGCGGCAAACGGGGCCCAAGCGCCGATGGACATTAGAATGCTGATGAGGTACGGCTTGCTTTCGAGGGACAGCAAGGCTTCGGTGCAAGACCGAAGCCTGGCTGAGGATGTGCGGGCTCGAACGGGGGCGGCAGGGAAACCGGTTGCTGGCGCAGGCGTGGAGGGTCGGCTTGGTTTTAAGCCGATGAATGCTCGTGATGCTGCAGGAACAGAGGTGGCAGAGCGATATGCCGGGCTGGCCAAAAACGAAAGTGTTTCAAGCAGCAAGTTCGTGCCAGTGCTTGGCGACAGTCCAGCGGTAGGCCAAGCGTTTAGCTTTGCAGACAAAGAAGGCGCTTTGGACAGTCTTGGGGTCATTACCAATGCTGTTCCTGAGCCGCAGCCTGAGGTGTTGTCGGTGGAGAACCCATTTTCGACCTTTTCGCTGAACATATCGGATGTGTCGTTCAGGCTTGCGGCGGCGACCCTCGAGAACGGGGCGATCCCGGCGCCTGCGAGCATTCGGAGCGAGGAATTCATCAATGCGTTTGATTACCGCGATCCTGAGCCTGCAGCGGGGATGCCGATGGCGTTTAACTGGGAGCGCGCTCATTATCCTTTTGCGCACAACAGGGACGTTATCCGGTTTTCGATTCGGACGGCGGCGTTTGGGCGCGATTCAGTGCGCCCGCTGAATCTTGTTTTGCTGCTGGACAGTTCGGGGTCGATGGAGCGGGCGGATCGGGTATTGATAATTCGCGAAGCGTTACGGGTGCTGGCGCAGCAATTGAGACCGGAAGACGTTGTGAGTGTTGTGGGTTTTGCGCGCACGGCGCGGCTTTGGGTGGACGGTCTGAGCGGGGATCGCGCGGAGGAGTTGGTCGCGCGCGTTGGGAACCTGACCCCTGAAGGCGGCACGAATCTCGAGGACGCGCTTAAGCTTGCGTATGAGACTGCAGCGCGCCATTTCCTGCCAAACGGTGTTAACCGGATTGTGCTGTTGACCGATGGTGCTGCGAACCTTGGCGATGTGGAGCCTGAATCGCTCAAGCGAGTGGTGACAGACCAACGGAAGCGGGGAATAGCGCTGGATTGCTTCGGAATAGGATGGGAAGGGTACAACGACGAACTGCTCGAGGTTTTGTCACGGCATGGGGATGGGCGTTATGGTTTCGTCAACACTCCTGAAGAGGCGGCGACTGATTTTGCGGCGAAGCTGGCCGGTGCGTTGCAGGTAGCAGCTGCAGACGTGAAAGTGCAGGTCGAGTTCAATCCGCATCGTGTGGTTTCGTGGCGTCAGATTGGCTATGCGAAGCACAAGCTGACGGCCGAGCAGTTTCGCGACAACACGGTAGATGCGGCGGAGGTTGCGGCGGCTGAATCGGGCAACGCGCTTTACGTCATCCAAACCAAACCCGATGGCGAGGGCAACATTTGTGTCGTGCGTGTTCGGTATCGTGAACCAGCCAGCGGGTTGTATCGGGAGATGAGCTGGCCGGTGCCGTACACGGGGATTGCGAGGCCGTTGGAGAACGCCAGTGCGGCGATGCGGCTGGCGGTGGTGGCGGGAGCATTTTCGGAGCGGTTGGCGTCAAATCCGTATGCAAGCGAGGTGAAGATCGGGCCGCTGTTGAGTTACCTGAACGGGGTGCCAGAGGCGTTCGATCTTGATCCGCGGCCGAGAAAGCTCGAATGGATGTTGCGCGAGTACCAGAGGATCTCGGGAGAATAGCCTGCGATGACAGCCCAATTTTTTCTGCGATAATCATATGAAATACTCAAAGCACGTGCTGGCAGGTCTGTTTTTTGTGCTGGCGAGCAGCGTTTTCGGGGCAGAGGAGCAAACCAGCGTCGAGGTGAAGAAAGCGTCTGTAGCTGGTGTTGTCGATGAAGAGAAGGCGCGATTGGTCATCGAGGCTGACTTAAGGGGATTGACCGGTGCTCCTCGGAAATTGATTTACGCGGCTTCGATCCAAAGCCGGATGCAGGTGGCAACTGCGGCGGTTACTCAGGAGTTTCGCTTCAATGTCGAGGCGATCGAGGGCGATTTGCGGGAAGTGGCATTTGCATTGAGCGGCAGCGGCGAGATACGGGAGGTGACCGGCGAGAACCTCGAAAACTGGAGTATCCAATGGAGCACAAACGGGGTGAGGCACCTTGTGTTGCGGCTCAAGAAAACCGATCAACGGCTGACCTCGTTTAGTGGCCGCGCCACGGCCGAGACCGTAATAAAGGAGGTACCTGCGGAAGTGACGCCGCTGTCGATGGTGACCGAACCTGCAACGCTTGCGCACGGCTACATTCGAATCGATTCGGACTTGGGTTTGAGTGTTGAGGTTGTGAAGCCTGTCGGGGTCGTGCCGGTTGAGCCCGAGTATCTGCCTGCTGAACTCAAATCGACTAACAAGGCAGCAGACGATCAGACAAAGGCGTTCCGTTTTCACGGGAGCGCCTATTCGTTGCCGCTGCGAGTCGCCGCGGCTGACCCTGAAGCCGGTCGTGTGACGCTGGCGGATTTCCGCATGGTGGGGCAGTTGAGTGACGATCAAGCGGCGTTTACGTTGACTGCTGTCGCACGGGTGAAGAATCAGCGGGGTGGAAAGCTCACGATTTTGTCCGGAGAAGCTGCTTTGACCGGTTATGAGCAAGTGAGCGGCTGGCGGCTTCAATTCGATCAGGGCGGGTACGTGGCTGTATTTGACAAGGCTGGCGAATTCCCGATCGAGCTGCGGTTCAACGCGGCGGTGCGGGTCACAAACGGGTGGAACAGGATCAGTTTTCGCACTGCGCCGGGGACACTTCAACCGATTCTCTTGCGCGGTTTACCGGCGGAAACCGAGTTTCAATTTGTTGGTGCCGCACGCCCTGAGAGGTCTGGGAACGAGTTTGCCAGCCATTTGCCGCCGGATGGCACAGTTGATTTGGCATGGAAGAGCGCCCGGCGCGAACAGGAGGGTGCGCTGTTCTATGCGGCTGAGGTTTTCTCGCAGATTTCGGTGGGGCCTGGGTTGATGCGACAGAGCGCGGTGCTTGAGTTCAAAGTGATGCAAGGGGAATTGAGCCGGGTTGTGTTGATGATAGGTGGGGAGGGCGAAGTCACGCGTGTTCAGGGGCCGGCGGTGCTAGCATGGAACGTTGGCCCCAGTTCGAGCAAAGGCGAACGCCCGTTGGAGGTTCGGCTTAACCAACCGCAGAAAGACCGGTTTGTGGTGCAGGTCGAGATGCAAACGCCTCTCGGTTCGTTTCCGCAAACGATGGATGCGATCACGTTGCGCCCGGAAGGTGCCACGCGGTTTGCCGGCTGGGTGCGGGTCGTGAACGACGGCGCGGTAAGGATCGAAGTTGTGCAAACGACCGGCCTGTCGCAGATATCGCCTGAACAATTTCCGCAGACCGACTCGACCAAAGGGCTGACGGCGCCACGTGCGACGCAGACGTTCGCGTACAGGTATTCGGGCGGCGATCTGAGGCTGAGGCTTCAGGCGGACAACATATTGCCCGAAGTAACGGTATCGGAGGTGTTGACATACAGCCTTGGCGAAACCGAGCTGGCAATTGAAGCAGAGATTGAATTGGATATACGCGAGGCGCCAGTCCGGGAGCTGATGGTTCGGGCGCCGCCAGGTTATGCCGTTGCGCGGCTCAACGCATCCGGGCTAAGCGATTATTTTGTCACTGACAGCGGAAGCGAGACCGGCCTGCGTCTTGTTTATGCCAACCCGGTGTCAGGTCGGCAACTTGTGGAGATTCGTTTTGAGCGCAACCAAGCGCTTGGCGAGGGAACATGGCGACTGCCGCGGGTCGAAGTCTTGAAGGCGAAATCTGTCCGCGGCCATGTTGGCGTCGCAGCAGAACCTGGGTACCGGATGACGCCCGGGGCTGTGAGTGGGCTGACGGAAGTTGCGACGGCGTTTTTCCCGAAGAAAGTGATCGGGATTCAGGCGGCATACAGGATCAGCGACGCAGCATGGGCGCTGACAATGAACGTCGAGCGTTTGCCGCAATCGATTCAGGCTGAGGCATTTCATCTTTTTTCCGTGGGCGAGGGGATTGCTTACGGGAGCAGCATAATCAACTACCTTGTTTCCGGCGCGCCAACGGCTGCATTTCGGGTCGAATTGTCCGGCGAGTACTTCAACGTCGAGTTCACAGGCAAAGACATAAGAGGCTGGCAAAAGACCGAGACCGGTTATCTGGTCCAGTTGCACACGCCGGTTTCCGGAGCTTACACGTTGTTGGCGACCTACGAGCGCCCGTTCAAGGCACAGGGCGAAACTCTGACGTTTACCGGTGCGCGGCCGCTCGACGCAGCATCCGAGCAGGGGCACACCGTTGTGGTGAGCAGCTATCAGTTCAATGTGCAGCCTGTCAATGTGTCTTCGTCGCTGACTCCGCTCGAACCCGGTGAGGTTCCACCTGAGCACAGATTGTTTTTCGACGCACCGATTCTGGCTGCGTACAGGTACACGAGCCGGCCGTTCAACCTGCAGTTGGCGCTCCAACCGCTGGCGCAAGGAGACATGGTTAGCCAGGTGATCGATCGCGCATCGATCGTAACGCGCATTACGCGCGAGGGGCAGGTGGTCACGGATGCGAGGTATTTCGTCAAGAACAAGGGCGTGCCGCATCTCAGGCTGTCTTTGCCTGAGGGCGCCCAGTTATGGTCAACAATTGTCAACAGCAATGTTGTTGTCCCGATTGTCGATGGGCAGACGAACTTGATTCCATTGCCGCAGCGGGCCGACCCGAACACACTCCACGAACTTCGAGTCAAGATTGCGTCGCGCGCGAAATCGGCTTCGAAGATGAGAGTTTCGGCGCCGGTGCTGGCCGCGCCCGTGTTGTTGACCGAATGGCGGATTGAAGCAGACGAGGGTAAGAAGCTGGTGTACCGGGGCGGCACTCTCACGCCTGCTGGCGGGGTGGTTGACCCGTCAGGTTTTGCCGGATTGCGGCGGATGCTGTCGGGCAGCGAAAGCTGGCGGACGGGAGGCGCAATTGCGGTAAGCCTGTTGTTGGCGATTTTGGCGGTGGCGGCGTGCCGGTTCGCATCGGCTGAAGGAGTTGGAAGATTCACGCTGCGGCGGTTGTTTGGGGGTGTTATTGCGCTGCTTGCCGGGGTTGTTGCGGTGGCGATGCTCTTATGGCTTGCGTTCGAGGCGAAATCGGCGCGCGGCGCGCAGTTGCGGGATTTGCATTTTGTTGCTCCGATCCAGCAATCGGACGTGGCGCTGGCGGTCGATGTCGGGAATATGGACGCGAAGATGTCAGTGATGTCACTTCTTTGGGTGTTGTGGCCGGGTTTGGCGGGTTTGGTATTGTGGGCTTGGAGCAGGCTTACGTCGCACGCGTGGCTGGCAAAGAACGGCGTTGCGATTGGCTGGGTTCTGGTTTTGTGGGCGTCGCTGCGGCTGCCTGACGGTGGCGTGGGCTTTTTTGTGGTGGCGTGTGTCTTTGTGGGGTTGGAGTTGTTCCTGCCCGCGGTGAGATGTTTGGGAAGAGCTTGTAAGAAACCGAGGCCGGCGCCAGGGGTTGGGAACGGTGCAGCCGCGAGTTCGGCTGCGGTTGGGGTGTTGATGGGGATTGTCCTTCTGGGTGGCCGTGCGCTGTCCGCTGAGGCGTCGGGCGCATCGCGTGTGAACGCGGCCTGGCGGGCTGATTCGGTTGTTCAGGACGTGCGCATAGAAGAACGGTTTGCCATCGGGAACGCGAAGATCAAATGGCACGCTAGCAAAGGGCAGGTGCTGCCGATCATTCATGCGCCCGGGGTGATTACGCGCATTGGCTTTTCTGCAGATGCAGGAAGATTGGTGCAGCTTGCGACTGAGCCGCGGCCCACGCAGGGTTTGCTTGCCGAAAAATCGGGGTTGATCGAGGTCGATCTGCACTACAATGTGCGTGTTCTTGACCGAGACGGCGAACGCGGTTTTGCGATGCCGGTCGAACCCGGCCTTGTCAACCAGGTCAAGGTGACCGTGGTTGGGCAGGACGTCGATGTGCAGTCGCCACACGCCGTGTCCGTGGAACGGAAGGAGACCGTCCCATCGACGAATACAGTTGCGACGCTTGTGCTTGCACCTGCAGGCGACTCGTGGATTGGGTGGAAACCGCGTGCACGCGACACGCGCCGTGAAGCTGTAGTGTTCTATGCTGAAATAAGCCAGCTCTACGTGCCGAGTGCCGGGGTGATCGAAGGGCGCCATAGTGTCAGCATTCGGCCCGCTCAGGGAGAGGTGTCAGAGTTAACGTTCAATGTTCCTGAGGGGATCACGATAAGTGACGTGGAAATGCCTTCGATGGCGGTTTGGCGGTTTGATCCTGCTGAGCGCCTGTTGCGAGTGACACTCAGCCCGGCGCAATCGCGGCCTATCACCCTTCTTATCAGGTCACAAATTGCCAGCGGCGCGCTCCCGTTCGAGCAAAAGGCCGGGCTGATTTCGGTCAACAAAGCGGCCGGGCAGGTCGGGCTTGTGGCCGTGGCAACCGGCCAGGAAGTTCAACTCGACGACGTTGTTGCGACGGGCTTGTCACCGATCAACCTCGAGGATTTTCCGGGCGGATTGCTGGACACGCTGCGGGCGCAAGTGCCGGGTCTGACTTTGCGCCGCGCGTTTCGGTATTCAGAATCGGCTGGAGCGGTGGTTGTGAAGGCGTCAGCGGTCGCCTCGGATGTCAGAGTTGAATCTCAACAAACACTGTCCCTGGCCGAGGATCGCACCCTGTTGGCTGCCACACTCGAGGCGCAGATAACCCGGGCCGGGATATTCAAGCTCAGCTTCGAACTGCCAATTGGGATGGATGTCGAGTCCATCAGCGGCCAGGCAATGAGTCACTGGACAGAGATCAAGTCCGATTCCGGACGGCTTGTGACGTTGCATCTCAAGAGCCGGACCGAGGGCAAACATTCCTTTGCGATAAGCCTTGTTGGCCCGGGAGTGCGGTCGGCTAGCAACTGGGTTGTTCCTAAGATCATATTGAATGAGGCTGAAAAACAGCGCGGCCAACTGGTTCTGGTTCCCGAACAGGGTTTGCGCCTCCAGGTGACCACACGGGAAGGCGTGACTCAAATTGACCCTGTGACGGTTGGTGTGAGACAGAAGGGCACGCTCGCCTTTCGGCTGTTGGAGCGGGACTGGCGGCTTGTTCTTGCTCTTGAACGTATCGATGCATGGATACAGGTCACAAGCCTTCAGCATTTGACGATAAGCGACGCTCAAGTGCGTGTGGACGCCAACATGCAGTATGAGATTGAGAATACTGGGTTGAAAAGCCTCGTCGTGCGGCTTCCGGCGAATGCAGACAGCGTGCGGTTTCGGGGCGAGCAGGTTTCAGACTTTGTCCAGCGCGAGCCCGGCACAAACACAATGTGGCGCGATTGGGAAATCAAGCTGCACCGGCGCGTGATTGGCAAATACCTGTTGCAGGTCAGCTATCGAATTCCCGTTCCGGAATCGTCGGGTCAACTGACGTTGTTGGGCATCGAGGCGCAGGACGCCAATCTTCAGCGCGGGTTTGTGACGGTTCAGACCGCAGGGCGGTTGCAGATTCACGTCGATTCGCTGCCGCCGGCGCTCCAGTCGGCAGAGTGGCAATCGATCCCGCGCGTTTTGCGGCAGGGCATTGCTGCCTCGGCAGCCAACTACACCTACCGGATCGTCGATCCCGCGTTCAATCTGCCAGTCAAACTGGTCAGACATGAAGCTGCGCGGCTTCTCCCGGCGCGCGTGCAGAGCCTCGCTTTGACCTCGGCTTTGTCGGATGACGGTCTGATGCTTACGCAGGTGACACTGCAACTTGTGCCCGGCGACAAGCGGTTGCTCCGCGTTACGCTGCCGGAGCAGGCGCGGTTCTGGTTCGCATTCGTCAACCAGAACAGCGTGTGGCCATGGCGCGAGACAAACCACGTCCTGATCCCGTTGCAGGAACACTCGAAGATCGGGGAAACCACCACTGTCGAGTTCTTCTATACGAGCCGCGTTGGCCGCGGCAGGCCGGAGTCGCTTGATTTGCGGCTGGCCGGTCCCAAGCTCGATTTGCCATTGGAAAACATTACGTGGCGCGTTTTCCTGAGCGAGAAATGGAAGGTGACACATTGGATCGGCACGCTGCAATTGCAGAGCGATCAGGCGATGCCGGCGCGAGTTGCGCTAGATCTCAATTCCTACATTCAGAACGAATTTGCGATGCAAATCCAAAAGACGCGTGAAGCGGAAAAGTACCTTAACACGGCAAATCAGTTGCTCGAAAAGGGCGATCCCGAGCAGGCACGGCGCAGTCTCCAGGCAGCATTCGGTTTGTCCCAGCATGACAGCGCGTTCAACGAAGATGCGCGTGTGCAGTTGCACAACCTGAAGATGCAGCAGGCTTTGGTGGGCCTCAATGTCGGCCAGGCCAAACTCGCAGGCGAAACAGGTGCGATTTCGGCCATTCCGCGCGCGTTGCGCGAGGGCAAGACCATATACACACAGGCAGAGGCAAAACAGTTGATCGACAAAAACACCGCCGACGATAATGCCGTCCAAATGAAACTGGCTGAGCGCATCATTCAGCAGCAGGAAGCTGCATTGCCAAGTCCGGCTGCGATTCGGGCAACAATCCCCGAGCAGGGCAGGGTGCTGACATTTGTCAGGCCGTTGGAAGTGGACCCGTGGGCTGACCTTGGTGTGCGCCTGCGCGCGATTGCTGTCCGGCCGGCACCGGCGATGTGGCGGTTTGCGTGTTTGGTGATGGTGCTGATCGTTGTTGCCGGTTGCATACGTTTCCGGCGGGGACTCATTTCGACACGCACGGCTGCGTCGGATCGTTCCTAACCCGAAAACTTCACCGGCTCACCGGCAAAGCATAGTCGAAGCTTCATGTCGGGGAGATTTCCGGCCCAAGGAAACCCGCGTCGAGATCAGATAATCTCAATTCCCAGGTCGCACACGGTGCTCACCGCCGACATCCCTTCGTTTATGGCAACGCGGTTTCCTCAGCTTCATGTCCAAAGCCCTGCTGGCTACAGCAAGCGGATGCGCCCAGACATTGACGTAACCCCGCACGAGGATTTCTAGCTTGGTGGACTGTTGTTCTCGGGACTTCACCGCGAGCTGGCACCGCAATAGTGACAGGTTAATCTGATACTGCAACGAAGCCCCCCACTTTACCGGGGAGCCTCGCTGACACCCTGGCCCCGTTTGACTCCCGGAGTCTGTTGTGCAATTTTACCCCCAAATAGAGGGACAGACACGATATTTGGGCGCCCCGGGTTCCGACCCGGACCTGCCCAACCAGTCGGCCTATGGGAGGCACGGCTGCGTGCCTGTCGCTCTGTTGCAAGGAGAACAACAATACAAATCAAGGAGGTTGTAATGAGACTGCCCAGAATCAAACTTCAGGGTAAAACCGTTCTGTATCACTGCATGTCCAGAATCGTCGGCA
>JAAYVR010000215.1 GCA_012517065.1 Verrucomicrobiota bacterium
ATGCGCAGGCTCCGGCGATCGAATCGTTCAACCTGAATGGTGAATTGGTTTGCAAGGGATTGAAGCCTGGCAGCAGGGCGGCGGTCGAGTGGGCGCCTACGGTAAATGGTCCGTGGAGTGACAGTTGGACGAACCTTGCCGGGGTGTTGGTTGAGGCCGATGGAACGATTAGGGTCAAAGTGCCGATGTTTTATCGGGTCCGAGGAGAGGCTCAAGAAGAACCTCCGCCTGGAATGGTGCTGATAGCTGCCGGGCCATTCCAGATGGGTGACAGCTTTGGCGAAGGAGATTCCGATGAGTATCCTGTGCACACTGTGTTTGTGAGCGCTTTTTACATGGACCGGTACGAGGTGACAAAAACGCTTTGGGATGAGGTGTACCGGTGGGCAATGGAACACGGCTACAGCTTCGAAAATGCGGGTTCGGGAAAAGGCCCGGACCATCCTGTTCACTCGGTCAATTGGTATGACTGTGTGAAGTGGTGCAATGCGCGCAGCGAAAAAGAGGGGCGCGTGCCGGCTTATTACACTGACGAGGCTCAGACACAGGTTTACCGAACCGGTCACGTTGACCTGAGAAGCGAGTGGGTGAAATGGAATGCGGGGTATCGACTGCCCACAGAAGCCGAGTGGGAAAAAGCCGCGCGTGGAGGGTTGGAAGGAAAACGGTTTCCATGGGGTGACACCATCAGCCACAACGAAGCCAACTTTTATAGCTACTGGGAAGAGGACCATCCGTGCTACGAGTACGACTTGAGCGAAAATGAAGGTTGTCACCCCGCGTATTCAGGGACCTGGCCTTGCACGAGTCCTGTTGGATCGTTTGCGCCCAACGGCTATGGATTGTACGACATGGCGGGCAACGTAAATGAATGGTGCTGGGATTGGTACAGCCTAAGTTACTACAGTGTGTCGGCTTCGGCAGATGACCGAGGACCTTCCGCAGGGTCCGATCGGGTGTTTCGAGGGGGCAATTGGGGCATCAGCGCTACCGCTTGCCGGGTCACCTATCGGAGCGCCTACTCGCCAGCCAGCAAAGGCGACACCCGCGGGTTCCGCTGTGTACTGCCCGTAAATCAGCAATGAGCACGGCAGACAGGTTGACGGAAACTGGAATGATAATCGCACAAGGGGCATGGAGGTGACGGTGAATCTACCGGGGTCCTCGGCGTCGGCATTTACCGCATGCTCAACTTCAAGCGCCGGAAGATCGAAGACTTCATCATCACCCGCCTGCCGCGATCTAGTGTTGGGAGCCGTGAGAGCGCCACAGCGGGTTCTGGGCAGCGACGTGGGAGGACTTCTCGCTGTGCGGGAGTTTGAAGCTGGCAAATCCTTGGTGGTGTTCTATCGTGAATTGGCTAATGACGGGTTCGTCATGACGGCGTTTTGGATGCGCCGGGCGGCCGCCGTGAACCGGAAAGAACAATTACGGCCGAAATCCGCTGTGCCACGTCGTGTCCTGAAATAATTGAATCGGCCAGCGAAATCCCGTCGCGATAATGTCCTGCGAAGAATAGGCCCGGCAGCTTTCCCTCCAAATCTGACATTAGCGCTTTGAAGCGGCCGTAGCCGAGCTCGTATTGCGGGATGGCTTTCGGGTACAGCATGCAGTGGCGGAAGGTTGGTTTGCCCGTCACGCCCAGAATCCGACTCAAATCTTCAACCGTGATTCGCACCAGCTCGTCAGCGGGCAACAACGCAAGCTCAGGATCGCGCACGCCGCCTATATAGGTTGTCAGCGTAACGTGGCCCGGCGGAGCACGCCGAGCGAACAGCGACGACGAAAACAGAGTCCCAAGAATCTTGAAACCCTCAACCTGTGGAATCAGCATCCCGAAACCGTCCAACGGGTGCGCAACATCTTCACGCCTGAACCCCAAAACCACGCTCGCCACCGGCGGATAGTGAATCGCACCAAGCGGTTCAAGGCTCAGACCGGCATCGGCACACAGTTTGATCTGCGCCAGCCGATACGCCGGAGCGGCAAGCAAAAGTGCGCTGTGTTGAAACGTTGTTTCTGTTCCGCCAGCACGCACTTTGACGGACCATCCACCTGACCGGGGTTGAATCTCGACAACGGTCGCGCCCAATCTTGTCGAATCCGCCAGTTTCGCGCCCAACGTGTCGGTCAGCTCTTGCAGGCCTTCTTCGAACGAGATTTTTTTTGCTTCTTGTTTTGAGACTTCGCCCCGACGTTTGCGTTCCCGGGCACCGAGGATTTGGCCGAGTATCAACGACCCATAGCGTTGCTCGACCGCGTGCAACCGCGGGAACGCTTGTGGTACGGATAGCTTGTGCGGGTCACCAGCGTAAATGCCGGCGACCAACGGGTTGATCGCGTAGTCAAGCCATTCACGGCCAAGCCTGCGCAAAACAAAGTCGGCCACACTCTCCTCGACATCTGGCGCGGCACGCCGCCTGAGTGGCTCGAGCAACAAAGACAGCTTCGCTCTTGCAGAAAACAGCTCGGTGCCGAAAAACTTCAGCGGCGAGAACGGCAACACTACGGGACGTCCGTTGCGAACCAGATAACGGTTTTCGGCTCTTGCATCCGAGTACAACCTGCGGCTTTCCAGACCGACGTCGCGTATGAGTGACACGATCTTCTGCGAAATCTCGAGAATCGAATTTGGACCGAATTCGGCCAAATAGCCGTTTTCGCGTATCGACCGTATCACGCCGCCGACGCGCTGTTCCGCTTCATACAGAACAACTTCAATGCCGAGTTGTTTTAGGCGAAACGCCGCTGTGAGACCTGTTATGCCGGCGCCTACGATCCCAACGGATCGCGGCTGCACCGGCATTTGGGTTGAAGCAGCACTCATGGGGTCCCAACACACTTCAAATTGTCATGGCGTGTCTGCGTTCACGCGCCTTTGGCAGGTAAGCGTCAAACCTCATCGCAATAACACGCACAAAAAGGCGCCCGACCTCGGTTACTTTCAGCCCGTTCGACTCGCGCTGGACAAGCCCGTCCGACTCGAGGTCGTCCAGCGACGCTATTTCCCGCTCGAAATAGTCAGGCACGGATACGCCAAGTTTTCGAGAAAGCGCTGAGTAATCGAGATACAAATTGCACATTATTTGCATTATTACCTCGCGACGGATGAGGTCGTCGGAATTCAGTATGAAACCGCGCTCGTAAGCAGGGTTGCCGGACTCGACCATGGCCTGGTAAGCGTCCAATTGCTTTGTGTTTTGCCAATACGCTTTATCGGCGGCCGAAATCGAAGACATTCCGAAGGCGTAAATGTCCGCGCCCGCTCGTGTGCTGTAACCCTGGAAATTGCGCTGCAACGTGCGCGCCTTCTGCGCCAGGGCGAGTTCGTCGGTTGGCAGTGCAAAATGGTCCATGCCGATATAGACGTAATCCGCCGAGGTGAGTTTTTCGATGGTCATCTTCAACAATTCCAATTTCGTTTCTGCAGTGGGAAGAATCTCCGGCTTCAGAATCTTCTGTGCCGGTTTCATCCATGGAACATGTGCGTAGCTGAACACAGCAAACCTGTCCGGCTTCAGATCGAGAACCTCGTCCAAGGTTTCACCGAAAGACACAACCGTTTGGTGGGGCAGACCGTAAATCAGGTCCACATTGAGCGATTCGAAACCCGCCTCGCGTATCCAGCCAATCACGCGCTCTGTCAGTTCGCGAGGCTGCACACGATGAACGGCCTTCTGCACAACCGGGTTGTTGTCCTGGACCCCAACAGACGCACGATTAAACCCAATCTCGCGCAGCACTGCCAGATGCTCGCGCGTGAGCCCGCGCGGATCAATCTCGACCCCAGCTTCCGCGCCGGGTGCCATCGTGAATGTTGCATGGATCAATTCGCCAAGCCGCCGCAACTGGTCAGGTGGCAAGAATGTTGGCGATCCACCGCCAAGATGCAATTGAACGACCTTTCGCGCCGGATTGAGCATCGGTTTCATCAGCGAAATTTCACGCCCAAGCGCCTCAATGTACCGCGCACTTTTCCCGCGATCGGTCGTTATCACGCTCGTGCAACCGCAAAACCAGCAAAGGCTCTCGCAAAACGGTAAATGAAAATATAGCGACAGGTCCCGCGCCTTCTCGTTGTTCTTGCGAATGCAGTCGCCAACCAAATCAAACGAAAGTTCCCTTGTAAACTGTGTCGCGGGCGGATACGAGGTGTATCTCGGCCCGGGCATGTTGTATTTCCGGACGAGCTCGATTGGAACCTCAAGCTTGTTCATCACACGCTCCGGACAGTATCAACCAATGCCTGAATGTTTTCCAGTCTCGCCCCCGGCGGCACGCCGTGGCCGAGGTTGACAATGTAGCCGGGCCTCGAGCGCATTTCATCCAGCATCTGTTTCGTGGCAGCCGACACGACCGCAGGCGTCTCGAGAAGTAGCTCCGGATTCAGGTTCCCCTGGATGCCAACAGTCGCTGGCAATGCATTCCTGACTTCACTCAGCCGCACCCGCCAATCAACACTCAGCACGGCCGCGCCTGTCGAGCCCAACAACGCCCAACTGTTGTTGATCCCTTTCGCAAAAAGGATCACTGGCACGCGATTGCTCAACTGCGCAATGATTTCCCTTGCCCACACAGCGCCAGTCCGAGCATAGGTGGATTCGTCAAGTTCCCCGGCCAAAGTGTCAAAAAGCTGCACCACCTCGGCGCCAGCCTCGATCTGCAACAGCAGATACTCCGTCACCGCCTTAACCAAACTCTCGCAGAGTCTGTGAATCAGCGGCGAATCAGATTCAATCAGCTCGCTGGCTTTGCGGAACGGCCTCGCGCTGCCGCCTTCGACCATGAAGTTTGCCAAGGTCCATGGCGCGCCTGCGAATCCAATCACGGCCGCATCATTCCCAAGCGCGCGCTTGACCAATCGAATCGCGTCACCGACGTAACTCGCTCGTTCCCGCACGTTCCCCGCGGACAGCCTCGCCAAATCGGACTCGCTCTCAATGGCAAAGGCCATTTCTATGCCGCCTCCTTCCCTGAATTGGTACGGTTGTCCCATTGCCTCCGGCAGAACGAGAATGTCGCTGAAAACAATAGCGCCATCGAAACCGAATCTCCGAATCGGTTGCAGTGTGACTTCTGCCGCCAGCTCGGGCGTGCGCACGAGCTGCAAAAATGAATACTCCTCACGCAACGCTCTGTACTCGGGCAAACACCGGCCAGCCTGGCGCATCAGCCAAACCGGCGGTCGATCCACAGGCGCGCATCTGCACGCGCGCAAAAACCTGTCACGCCCGGTCATGTTAACCGGCTTGTCAGCGTGGCTTTCAGGACCGTCAACCGCGGTCCGTGCATGGCTGGAGTCTGAGTGATTCTCGATGGCCATTCGCTATTATGGATTGAATTGCACATGCCGAAGGTAGGCGCTCTGTAGCTTGAATCAAGTTCACCTTTGCCTACCCCACACCCCGGAAATCTCACTGCGATAACGATCCGTTTGAGCCAGCCTGCGCAAGCGGTGAGGTTACCGAGTCGAGGTTATTTCCCAGCGAGTCTTGCTAACAACCGAGAGTGGATGTTGTCGAAAGCGCCGTTGCTGAAAATGCAAACGACGTCCCCGCCCTGAACATTCTTCGCCAAATGCTCGATTATCGCTTCGACGTCGGGAAGGTACGCCGCCGGTTTCCCCGCAGCATGAAGGTCGGCGACAAGCTTTTCCGGATCGAGCCGCTGTTCAGGAGGCAGCATGGCGAGTCGGTCCACCTGCGCTATCACCACGAAGTCGGCGCCCATAAACGCGCCCGGCAATTGGTCCTGGAAAACCCTCCTGCGTGTCGTGTTGGTTCTGGGCTCGAACACCGCCCACAACCGGGCCGTGGGATACTTCAAACGCAAAGCGCTTATCGTCTCGCGAATCGCAGTTGGATGATGACCGAAATCATCTATCACAACCACCCCGCCTTCGACACCGCGGATTTCCATGCGTCGCTTGACGCCCTTGAACGTGTCGAATGCGGACTGGATTTGCTGGTTGGTCAGACCGCAGTGGCGTGCGCAAGCAACAACCGCAAGCGCGTTTCGCACGTTGAACTCGCCAACCAAATTGATGTGGTAATCATGGTTCGGCGTCGCAAACCGCGATGCTGTCGCGCCGAGCCTCAGGTTGGTGGCGCGCCAATGGTTTTCCTCTCCAAGCCCGAATGTGCGGACCGGACAGAACTTCACACCAAGAAGCGGCGCCAAGTTCGGGTCGTCGCCATTCGCCAGCAACAAGCCGTTGCGCGGTATGAGCCGGATCAAATGATCAAACGCAGTTTGCACGGCTTGCAGGTCGCGGAAAATGTCAGCGTGATCGAACTCGATGTTGTTTATTATGGCAATCTCGGGCATGTAATGGACGAATTTGCTGCGCTTGTCAAAAAAGGCAGTGTCGTATTCATCACCTTCGAGAATGATCCACTGGCTTTCATTGAACCGGGCCCCGCGTTGGAGGTTGAGAGGCAATCCGCCAATCAAAAAGCTCGGATTGAGTCCGTTGTGCTCGAATACCCATGTGAGTAGCGCGCTGGTAGTGGTCTTGCCATGCGTGCCAGCTACCACAATTGCGCGCTTGCCACGAATAAAGAACTCCCTCACAAGCTCCGGCAGGGAACAATAGCGGAAACGATGTTCGAGGACCGCCTCGGCCTCAGGGTTGCCGCGCGAAATTGCGTTGCCGATGACAACCAGGTCAGGCTTGTGGGCAAGGTTCTTCTCTGCGTACCCGTTCATCACCTCGATCCGGTTGTTCGCCAGAAAAGTTGACATCGGCGGGTACACGTTCTGATCCGAACCCGTCACTTCAAATCCGCGCTCGCGCATTGCCACAGCAGCCGACGCCATCGCTGTGCCGGCAATCCCAACAAAATGTACCGAGTGAATTTCAGTGTGAAACATGCGCGTTATGATGCCGCAGCATTCCTCAGTGAAAAGAAGGAATTGTTCACCGTTAGCGAGGTTCCGCCCCCGACCGACCGGCCGTGCAGTGCAATGACGCCCGACTGGCTGCCTCCGGCCTCGGCAACTCGCCAGCCTCGCTAAAACGTGGCCGCTTCGCGGACACTCCTTTCTCTTCCATGAAGTTCACCGCCACTTGCAACCAGCCATTGATGTTCCCCCAGCACAACCTCCCAGCTCGCCGGCCATGCACGCTCAAACCGATATTCCGGCGCGATTTCCGCACTTCGGCAACGAGCCCGGGACCAAGGCGAATCGGCTGCTGAGCCCGAAGCCAGATCAAAAGACGCACTCGCGGTCAACGAAAACGCAATGTGAACACCAAAAAGGCCGCCAGCACACCCGCCGCCACCAACCACCAAAACCAACGCATTCCTCGGGGCTTGAAACGGTCCGGCTCGAATTCGCGCCTTACAAAATCGTCGTGATCGAACTGGTCATCCGGCAGATCAAGAGCGTCATACCGCGCCTGTTCAGACCAACCGGTTTCTTCATCTGACCCGCATTCCGGACAACATTTTGCCCCTTGCGGAATCTCGGCTCCACAGTTTGGGCAGAAATCAGGCGCTGACATTCCGGGTAATCATGTGTGGGGCGCAAATTACCGAACGCTGAATCTATGGATTGTTGTTGTCTTGTATTTCTTGCCCGGACGCAGAATCACCGACGGGAAATTCGGATGATTGACCGAGTCCGGGAAATGTTGGGTTTCAAGGCAGAAACCGTGGTACTTGTGGTACGTGACGCCGCGTTTGCCCGTCAATGTCCCGTCAAGGAAATTGCCGCTGTAAAACTGAATGCCGGGCTGGTCAGTAAGAATCTCCATGAACCGGCCTGACTTCGGCTCATATACGGTGGCCGCCAGCGACAGCTTCTTGCCTTTGGTGTTGAGGACGTAATTGTGATCGTAGCCTCGAGGGCTGTTTGTGAGGTCTAGCAGCCGGTCTCCGATCGGGTGCGGCGAAGTGAAGTCCATTGGCGTTCCCTTGACCGGCGCAATTTCGCCAGTCGGAATCAACGTGTCATCAACAGGCGTGTAATGATCCGCGAGCAGCACGAGGTGATGATTCAAAATGTCACCTTCGGTCGCGAGGTTCCAGTAACTGTGATTTGTCAGATTGACGGGCGTGGGTTTGTCGGTTTCGGCTGTGTAATCAAGCCGCAACTCATTGTCATTCGTCAGGATATAAACTACAGTGGCCGTCAGTGTTCCCGGGTAACCTTCTTCGCCGTCGGGACTCACGTAGGTGAACTTGACGGCAACCCCGTTTGCCACCTTGACCGGTTCAGCCTGCCAAACCCGCTTGTCAAACCCTTTCACTCCCCCGTGGAGATGATTTGGTCCGTCGTTGCACGCAAGTGTGTACGTCTTCCCGTTGAGCGTGAACTTGCCCTTTGCGATGCGGTTGCCGACTCTCCCGATGGTGGCGCCGAAATACGGATGACCTTTCAAATACGGATCAAGCTGGTCAAAACCCAAAACCACATCCCCAAACTTTCCCTCGCGGTCCGGGACGTGCAGTTCGGTCAACAACGCGCCATATGTCATGACCTTCGCGATCATCCCCTTGTCGTTTTTCAAAATGTAAAGATCAACTTCTGTCCCGTCCTGTGCTCGTCCGAATGGGACCTTCTCGACGCTGGCCGCGTTGGCAGAGATTGGCGTGCACAAACCTGCGACAATAAGCATGGACGCTGCAACCGATGCGAATGAAAATGAAAACATGGTCGTGTTCATAGCTTGTTGCATCAAGTTTACCCAGCTCCAGCCTCGAAAGCCAACCGTAATCTGGCGAACATTGCAGTTCAGACACTGGGGGGAGGGCGCACGGGGCCGGTTGTTGGTCCGCGTCTCGGAATCGGCAAAGCATGGTGAAGCCCTCGATACACCAGCACAACCGCCACGATTTGGCAATGGCCTCCGAGGTAGCTCCTGAATTGTCCAGCTCTGTCAGTGAGGAAGAATGCGTGAGGATGGACCAAGAAGAAACCGGCCCGGAGCCAATGGCTTCGCCATCACTAAATGGATCAGCCCAGGACCGCGACAAGGTCCTGGAAAGGCCCA
>JAAYVR010000027.1 GCA_012517065.1 Verrucomicrobiota bacterium
ACAGTCATGGGCGTTCAGGCCTGAAACAATCAACTACGCTGCGATGCACAATTCGGTTGTCTTGGTCGGTCATCGAAGCGCCAACGGCGCGGTCCATACCAGCGTGGGGCGAAGCCCCACGACAACGGCCATCTCGACATCATTTTCCACAATCCAAGGGCTGAAAGCCCGAACTACCACAGCAATGTTTTCGTGTATTTCGTGTGTTTCGTGGTTGATGCAATGTTCATCCAGCCCACTCGGGCTGAGCTCTCATGGCAATGAATCTTTGGGTACCGTGGTCTGGTCAGGCAGTGAGATTTGCCGGCTGGGCGGAATAGTGTCATCCAACCGAGCGGATTGGGGAAAGAGCGGCCGATAGTTCGATTGCTCTCAACCACGAAAAACGCGGAACACGCTAAAGGGTTTTGGAGATGACGCGGTATGGGGACAGACACGTTGGTCGCGCATAAAAAAGCGGCGGCAAGCCGCCGCACTCCAAACGCTTCGCGCCTGCCAACGCCAACTGCATCCGCGCCACCGCGCTTTTCCTTGGGACGGAGTCGCAGGGCATATTTCCCAGGCCGGCGTAACGAAGGTACGGGTCGTGCAAGAGCTGGGGCGTTGCCCGTCAGGCGACTTTGGTTCCGGCACGTCGGGCTGGGAAATATGCGGGCTATGCAGTTCCATCCGAGCCGGGCGGCCGCAGGTTCGCTATCGCACGCATTATTTCATCAGCCACGAATTTATAAGCCTCCTTCAATTCGGATTTCGTGCAATTCTGTGTCCGAGCTCGAACAGCGGAAAAATCCATGGGCAAACCGAAACTGATCGTTACTCTTCCAGGTTTGGGGAATTTCATATGCCTGCCATACGCTTCGTGCATGCCCCAAATTCCAACCGGGACAACCGGACAACCACATTTGAGAACGAGCAATCCAACACCGGCTTCTGCAGGCTGCAACCGGCCGTCAGGCGTGCGTGTGCCTTCGGGAAACAGCAACACCGCATTGCCATGGCGCAGCAGTTGCATGACGGTTTTCAACCCGCCCGGGCTGCCACCTTCCCTGTCAACAGGCACGCAGTTCACAGCTCGCAAAACCGCCGCTGCAAACCGGTTCCTGAAAAGTGATGCGCGACCCAGAAAATGAATTTCACGGGTAATCGCAGACCCAATCAACGGCGGATCAAGATACGACGCGTGATTGGAAGCGAGAATTGCGGCGCCGTCCGCTGGCACACGTTCTGGGTTCAGGACCTTCCAGTGAAAATACCAGCGGCCCAGCGCTCCGAAAACCGCGTGTCCAAGCCAATAAAGCAGTTTCATCCCTTTCGAGCCTTCATCTCGGAGAACCTGAGCTACCACCGCAAATCACCCAATCATTAAGGCATCATCATCACAAGCCGTTCAGCCACCGATCCCGATTCTCTCACACACGCAGGCGCCGAAGCCGCTCACAAACAGCGCCGTGCGGCAGATTAGCATGCATGCAACCATGGCAGTTGTTTCAAGAAGACGGTTTGCTTGCTGCGGCGCCGCGCTGAGCCAATCGACGGCGAATCTCCGCAAGGATCAACTCGCTCGTTTCCTTGGGGGTCTGACCTGAATTGTTCACCACCACAGCGCCCAATGGAATCATGAGCGGAGCCGCTGCGCGCTGGCTGTCGCGCTGGTCGCGCAATGCGAGGTTTTCTTTAACGCCATCGGCGGCTCTGCGCCGTGTTCGTTCTTCAAGCGATGCATCAAGGTAAAACTTGAACTCGGTTTCAGGGAACACGTTTGTTCCAATATCGCGCCCTTCCATCACGAGGTTGCCAAACTGCGTGCAGGCGCGCTGAGTCTTTTTCATCCACTCGCGCACCGCCGGCACAGCAGCCACAGCCGGCGTCGCAGCGCTTGTTTCCGCGGTGCGGATTTCTTTCTCAGGGTAATACCCGTTCACAAGCAGCCTGACGGAGTTATCAACGCACTCGAGCCGCGTTTTCCATTTTCGGCACGCTGCCGCAACCACCTTCGGGTCGTGCACGTCAAGTCCCTTCTTCAGGCAATACCATGCAAGGGTCCGATACATCGCACCCGTGTCCACATAAACATACCCAAGCGCTTTGGCCACCAGCCGCGCGTTTGTGCTCTTGCCGCTCGCGCTGGTGCCATCAATCGCGATTACAATTGGTTCTTTACGCTCTTTCACACAGATTCCAAATCAATCTTCTCGTGTCCGCGCACGCCCAATTCACGCTGAACAAGACAATCGACACCTTCTTGACCACAGCCTGATCGGCGCTTACTCAGCGACCAACTCATCCATGCCAATAATCCGTTTGTCGCGCGCATCAAGGATCGTGGCGCCCAAACCAGTTGGCTCGGGTTGCGCCAGTTTGACGTAAAAATCTGGAAATGTCTTCTTCACGCAAGCCGGATTCTTGATTTTCAGCCCGGGCACTTTCAATCCCAGAATTGAGAAGCACATCGCCATCCGATGGTCGTTGTAAGTTTCGATTTCGGCCGCATGAAGCCTCGAAGGCCATACTTCAAGTGTGTCGCCCGATTCCACAACCTTCGCCCCGCATTTTTGCAGCTCGGTGCGCAGCCCGACAACACGCTCGCATTCCTGGAGTCTCAGCCTTCCGAGCTGTGTGAATACTACCGGCCGGTCACATCCTTCACCGGAGACATACACGCAGGGACAATCCCGGTCCAACGCCCATATCCGCCCACTGTCAACGTCCGCTGCCAGTACAACCGCAGTCATGATCGAGTCCCCAAGGTCCCTCGCGCGCGAAACTTCACGCGGAAGCGGAACGTACTTGGGAAAACGCGCGTCGAGCTGCCAATTGGTCTTGGGCCAATCCTTCACCGCAACAAGCTTCGCGTTTTCCTCTGGCAAGGTGACGCGCCCGGTTTCTGTTCGCAGTCCACTGGCCCGCACAGCATCGCTCGTTGCAAGCAGCCAGCCGGCCCCGACAAAGTAACTGCCGCTGGAAGCGTCGGGTTCGACCACAAATTCTCCGCCGGTTCTTGGAAAACACTCGATCATCCGCCGTGTCATTTCGATGTACCCCTGTTCTTCCACCGGTTCCGAGCCTGCAATCTCGACCGTCCACTGGCCAACCGCTCCCGCCAGAAGCAGCGCTGACGCGAACTGAGAGCTTTCGGCAACCTCGACCCTGCAGTGGCCCGGCCGCGGCCCGCTGCCATGCACGACGGCCGGCAGTCGGTCGTTCGATGATTCGATCCTGTAACCAAGGCTCCGAAGCGCTTTGAAAAGCCCCGACTGTGGGCGTTGGTGCATTCGATCAGTGCCGTGCAGCCGGTACCGCCCCCGACCCAAACATACCAGGGCAGTCAAAAACCTCGCCGCCGTGCCTGCGTTCCCAACATACAGATCAATCGGTTCCACCCACGACGCCATGGGGAGCCGCCCGCCGCAACCTCGTACGGTAATGGTGCGATTGCAGTTCTCATGGGGATCTGCCTCGACGTCCGCGACAATGCCAAGCGCGCGCAACGCCTCAACCATCACCTGAGTGTCTTCGCTCCAAAGCGCATTCCGCAGAACGGTCGTGCCATTCCCCAACGCCGCAAGCACAAGGGCCCGGTTGGTAATGCTCTTGGAACCGGGCACCGTGACCTCTGCCCGCACCAACCGCCCAACCGGGACTATCTCGATTACCTCAGGCAGTGGCATAAAACTGCGTCATGCACCTGTATCGCGGAGAATTTGCACAGCCACAGCAATATCTCCGGCGTTTTAACGGCTTTTCTCCAACCAAATCCACCCACAGAATCCGAACCAGCCTCGATTTGGGCGATGCAATGGCCTCACGCCCCGCAAGGGACCGTCGCGTGCCTTTGATCAACGTCGCGCTCGCACATGCGATCCAGTTGCGGTTCCGCTCCGGCCTGCACATGTTCCCGTCACCCACTCATCACGCCTCTTCTTGGCCAAAGTCAAAAAACGCTCGATTTCCATTTGGTTAGACTCGAGCAAAGCAGCGCGCAACTTTCTCAGGCCGGCAATGTACCCTGCAATCACCCGCGCCAGTCTGCGTCTGTTGGCAACGAGAATGTCGCGCCACATCTCCGGTGAACCTGATGCCACACGTGTCGTATCCCGGAAGCCGTTGGCACAAACCATGGCCTGCCGTTTTCCGCGTCCAGCCCCCAGAACGAAGTTGACCAATTGTCCGGCCAGAATGTGCGGCAAATGACTCGACCGCGCCACAAGATCATCATGGATGGCAGGCGGCATTGTGATTGTGCGCGCTCCCACTCGCTGCCAAAGCGCTTTTACCCTCCTGAGAGCCGATGCCGATGTCTTGCGTGTTGGAGTAACGACACACACCGTGTCTTCGAACAAATCCGAACGAGCATTCGCCACGCCAGTCTTTTCAGAGCCTGCCATTGGGTGACTACCAACAAACCTTGCGCCCGTCGGCCAGATCATTTTTTCAAGGTCTTGTACAAGCCCATCCTTCACGCTCCCAACATCGGTAATAACAGCATCGGGCGCGATGCCCGGCAAAAACCGCTCGACAAGCAACCGCATTTGGCCCACAGGCGTGCACAAGACAATCAAATCAGCACCCGCCACAGCTTCCAAGGGGTCCATCGTGACGTGGTCGGCAGCACCCGCACGAAGGCATTCGCGAACGCGTTCTCGGCGCCGGACATGACCGAAAACAACATCCGCCAACCCGCGCTGCTTGGCGGCCATCCCAAGCGACCCGCCAAGCAAACCCATGCCGATCAATGTCAATTTGCGGCAAAGCACGAGTCCATGATACGCAACCCCCATTGTCCGAGCAAACAGGGAAAGATGGTGGGCACGACAGGATTTGAACCTGCACGGATTTCTCCACGGGATCCTAAGTCCCGCGTGTCTGCCAATTCCACCACGTGCCCCTGCCAGCCAGTTTATTCTCGCAGCTCGATGCGCAGATGTAAACAGCTTTCTGCAGCGCCACTTGCTGTCGCGGGGCCGATCAGACCGAGCCCGGTTCTATTCCAAGGCGTTTCTGCATCTGCTCCAAAGGAACACCCTTGGTTTCGGGGACCATGAACTTCACCCACACAAGTTGCAAAACCATCATCAAACAAAAGAATAGGAAAATGTAACCAGGCGCCATCGCCTCAGCCATCTTCGGGAAAAACGATGTCAACAGCGCAGCAAACATCCAATGCGTGAAACTGCCAAGCGCCTGGCCTTCCGCCCTTTGCCGGTTCGGGAAAATCTCAGAAATGAACACCCAGATTACCGCGCCCTGTCCGACCGCGTGCGACGCTATAAATGCGAAAATGCACACCGGTACGATGCTGAAGTGTTGCGTGAAAAACGACCACGCAGTCAGCCCAAGAGATGTTATGTAGCCGATGGACCCAATGATCAACAGGGTGCGACGCCCCAATCTGTCAATCAACCAAAGCCCAACAAATGTGAAAATCAAATTCGTCAATCCAATGCCGACCGACCTCAGCAGCGCCGCTTGTGTCGCAAGACCGGTCCACTCAAATATACGCGGGGCAAAATACAGCACTGCATTTATGCCCGAGAGCTGGTTGAAAAACGAAATCAAAAACGCCAACAGGATCGGCACCCGCAACCGCCATGTCCAAAACCGCCCGCCTTCCTTCCCTTCAAATGAAGCCCGGACAATCTCATCCGCATGCGCCTCGATTTCCGCAGGCGCCGCCTCCGGTTCGATCAACCGCAGCACTTCAATCCCGCGTGCTCTGTCGCCTTTTCGCACCAACAACCAGCGAGGACTTTCCGGTATCCCGAAACAGAAAACCGTGTAGAGAAGCGCCGGAATAGCCTCCACGCCGAGCATCCAACGCCATGCGTGCACCCCGCCAAACCGCGCCAGCAGCGCGTTGGACATGAATGCAACAAGAATGCCGAAAACAATGTTGAATTGGAACATTCCTGCCAGCCTGCCGCGTCGCCCCGGAGGCGAAATCTCAGAAATGTAAAGCGGAGCTGCCACCGTCGATATCCCCACACCCAGTCCGCCAATGAACCGCGCAGCAATGAAAGCATAAACATCCGCAGCGAGAGCCGACCAAACAGCCGAGACAAAGTACAGAATCCCTATCCACAACAACGTCGCCCGCCGACCGAACCTGTCGGTCGGCCATCCCCCAACCAACGAGCCCAGCACTGTGCCGTAAAGCGCGGCGCCCATGGCCACTCCGTGCATGCCGGACCCAAGCCCCCAAAGACTCTGAATCGTTTGCTCAGCACCCGATATCACCACCGTGTCAAAACCGAACAAAAACCCGGCAAGCGCTGCTGTGAGGGACCAAAAAAAGATGCGCAGGTTCATTTTGCCATCTAATGCCCAAGACGTTGGCCGCTACCCTGACGCAAACAGTGCCGAAGCGTCAACGACGAACAAGCGTAAACAACCATTGACAAGGAAACGGAGTCTGTGAGATATTCCAATCCTAAACGCACGAAAAACGTGCCGACTATGGGCGCAAATAATCGCCAGCAAGGTCTGGGGCGGCGAGCCCCGGGGGGAGGGAGTGAGTCGCACGTGCCTGAAACTACACTGAAGTCCGATCGCATCCGCATCGAACGAAAGGACTTCCTATTCACGTTGCGCGAGAACGCACGGGGAAGATTCCTGCGAATCACTGAGGATGTAAACGGGCGTCGTGACACAATCATAGTGCCAGCGCCGGGTCTCGAGGACTTCATCCGAGTCGTGCAGGAAATGGCCAAGACGGCTTCCGAAGAGCCGACTGGGGCAGGTTGACGGTCCGTTCCCGGCACTACGTTTTTGCTCGATCTGCCTTTTTCGCGGACGCTACCTGTTCAACAGGAACGCGCATGCTGCGTGTCCGTCTTCGGCGCACCCGCGGCGCATCGCCCCAAAGAATCTCGAGTCCGTACTTTTCCCTCATCTCAGCGCGCATCAGGTGCACAATCACGTCCAGATAATCGAGCACAACCCAGTTCGCCTTCAGAGTGCCGTCAACTGCGCGAGGGCGGATTCCGAACTCGGCCTCGATCCGCTCGGTTAGTTCCTCAATAAGGGCGCGCAAATGCGGCTCACTGGTCCCTGTAGCAATGACGAAGTAGTCGGTAACCGACGTGAGCTTTCGCATGTCGAGAATCACAATATCCTCGGCTTTCTTTTCCTCGGCTACTTCGCGGCAGCGCAATGCCAATTCGCGGGCATTGATTTCTTCAACGGTGCTTTGTTTCTTTGTCACAGGTATAGTCGATTGTTCTTGATGTATTCCGCCACCACAGGCGGTGTGAGCCAGTCAATTCGCCGGCCTGTCTTGATTCGGTCACGCACCTGCGATGACGACACTGCAAAAGGAAAGCCTTTGATCGCTTGAATTCGGTATTGCGGTGGAAGGCATGGCGCGACATCGCCCGGCCGCAAAACAACCACAAACTCGGTCAACTGCGCCAATGCCTCTGCTTCGCGCCAACGGGGCAATTGTTCGAGAATGTCAGAGCCTATCAGATAGTATAATTTCGCCTCGGGAAACCGTCTGATGTAATCGCGGACGGTCACGATCGTGTAGGATGGTTCGCCACGCCTTATCTCCTGTTCGTCTATTTCGAATTGCGGTTCACCTGCAAGAGCAAGCCGCAACATGCAAAGCCGATCCCGTGCTGGCGCCAATGAGTCGCTGGACTTGAACGGAGACCTTGCTGCGGGAACAAAATAGACACGGGCCAAATTCAGCTCTTCGAGTGCAGCTCGAGCGACCAGCAGATGTCCAATGTGCACCGGGTTGAATGACCCCCCAAACAGCCCGAGACGAAGCGTCAAATCCTTCGGTGATTCGGCAGAAGTCGCGCAATGAAAAGTGTCAGGTTCTCTCCCGAGTTTTCTGGCGCTTGATGGCATTTCAGCCTCGCTCACCGCTCTCAACCCGTGACACGAACGCCCGAGCAGACAGCAATGCACTTGCAATCCTCCCTGTCACGCCGCGGCAAGGAACAGCCTGCCGGCGGACTGTTTTGCCAGGGCAAACAATCAGACCCGCATATGTTCGGCGGTTTCTTTGCGCTGTCATTTCAAGGTCTTCGAAGGTTCTGAGGCCGTCCGTATTCGAATGTTCCGGAACCAAACCTCGCCTCCATGGTCCTGCAACAACAGATGTCCTTTGAGTTTCGTACCGAATCCCTTGACGGCTTTGAATTTGCTCTTTTTCACTGCAGCCATAACAGCGGGGCTGCCGAGCTCATACTCGAGCACCTTCACGCCGTTGAGCCAGTGTTCAACATGCGATCCACGCACAAGTATCCGAGACGAATTGAATTCCCCCGGCGGACGCGGCGGCAAATATACCGATGGCGGAAAAACATCGTAAAAACTCGCTGTCTGGTGTTTATGTCCCGCCTTGTCAAAACCATATGCAGGATCATCAATGACCTGGTACTCGTGGCCGATGGCTTCTTTTCGCTCCTCGAGAACGAAGTACTTTACTCCGCTGTTGGACCCCGGAGAAAGTTTCCATTCGAACTCAAGGTCGAACTCGTCAAAAGTCTCCTCGGTAACAATGTCACCGCCACCGCCATTTAGCCGATGTTTGAGGCAGCCGTCTTCGATAACCCATCCTTTGCTGGGGAAACCTGTCCGTTTGAACCCCCGCCAGCCCTCTGTCGTCTTTCCGTCAAACAGGAGCCGCCATCCCCCCATCCGGTCAACAGAATCGTGCTTGTTGAGACCATCGCCTTCGGCCAGTGCCCCCCCTGAGCCGAACTGTAAAACCCATGCGAACGAAGCCAAACCCAGCACTGAAACGGCCGTGTTCCGGCGTGTCATATTCCTTTACGTGCAATTGTTAACAAACTTGGCCCAGTGCCATGCTCTCAGAGCACAATACCGCACTTGACGGCTGGCTTATCACTGGGGCCTCTTGCCGAAGATGTATATCCTCAGACTCAATCATTGGTCAAGGACCAGCTTGGCCTATACTCCAGACAGCCATGGATCAACCGCCAACTGCGTAGCTGAAGCATACTGGCCAAACACTACTACTTCTTTTCTAGCCCCCCCCCAACGCCCTGCAAAGCATCGCCAACGCCACTGCAATCCTAAACGCCAGCTTCATGCCGGGTCCATTTCCCTATTTCCGCGGCAACTCGATAACACGAATATTGCGGAAATCGAACGATTTGTCCTCAGCTTGAATCCCGATGTATCCCTTGGTTGCATCAAAAGCCTCCGTTTCCCACGCGCGTTCGCCATCGACGTCAAGCGACAGTTTATTGCCCCTTGCTTCGATTCGAAACTTGACCCATTTGTTGACGGGCATTTTGGGTGTCTCGGCCGGCACAACAGATTTGAAGCCCTTAACCAACCCGCCCAACGCATCGTAACGCAAATTCACCTGCCAGCCATCTTTCGGCCATGGCTTGCCCTCTAGACCCGCGCGAAGAAAAATGCCACTGTCGTACTTCTCCTCCAAAGCGCGCCATTCAAATTCCAGAATGAAATCTTCGTACTCCTTATCCGTCCGGAGCCATCCCATGCCTTTCACAAGGCGCAGGTTGCCGTCCTTGACCTCGAAGGTCACGTCGTGAACCGGAACCCACCCCGCGAGGTCTTTGCCATTGAAAATCGACCGGCCGACGCCGCCCTTCGTATCGTCAGCATGAGCCAACAACAGCAAAGCAACAGCACCGGCCATCAGGTAACACCGAGCTTTATTGAGCATTGTCGAAAAATGTCATGCACCGTTTGCTCCACTCGAAGCAGGGGATTGCCCCTGCTCACCCGCAATTGGTTCGGCAGGCGGCGCATTTTGTCTGAACACCAGCTTGTCGTTTTCCACGCTTACGATGATTGGACTGCGGTCGTGGAAACTGCCCCGTATGATTTCCTCAGCGAGCGGGTCTTCGAGGTACCGCTCGACAGCGCGGCGCATCGGCCGCGCGCCGTATTGGGGATCGTACCCCTTTTCCGTGAGAAAATCTTTGGCGGCGGTGTCAAGTTCGAGCCTGATATTCTTGTGTTTGAGCCGCTCGACAACCTTGGCCACTTCGAGGTCCAGAATCCGAATCAAATCCGGCTTGGTCAACGACCTGAAGACAATGACGTCGTCCAACCGGTTCATGAATTCCGGCCTGAAAGTTTTCTTGGATTCATCCAGAATTCGCTCCTTCATCTTCTCGTACGTGAACTGCTCAGAAGGCGGAGTGAACCCAATTGTTGTCTGCTTCCGGAGAGTCTCCGACCCGACATTCGAGGTCATCAAAATGATCGTGTTTCTGAAATCGACGGCGCGGCCGAAACTGTCCGTCAGTTTCCCTTCCTCGAGAATCTGCAGTAACATGTTCATCACGTCCGGGTGCGCTTTTTCGACCTCGTCAAAAAGCACCACTGAATAGGGTTTCCGGCGAACCTGCTCGGTTAGCTGGCCACCCTCTTCGTAGCCCACGTACCCCGGCGGCGACCCGATCAGGCGGGAGACATTGAACTTTTCCATGTACTCGCTCATGTCGAGTTGAATGAGCGATTTTGCATCGCCAAACATGTGCTCGGCCAATGTCTTGGCAAGCAACGTTTTCCCAACCCCCGTTGGACCCAGCAAAAGGAACGTCCCAATCGGCCGTTTCGGGTCTTTCAGATCAGCTCGCGACCGGCGCAATGCCTTGCACAGGGCATTCACCGCCTCGTCCTGACCGATTACAACCTTTGTAAGCTCCTTTTCCATTGCGAGGAGCTTCTGAGCCTCGTCCTGGCCCATGCGTTGAAGCGGAATGCCCGTCCACTTCGAAATAACGTGCATGATGTCTTCCTCATCCACCAGCACGCGCTTTTCCTCACGCGTGGTTTCCCACTGCCTGAGAATGCCTTCCAACCGTTGTTTTGCGCGTTTTTCCTGATCGCGCATTGCTGCAGCGCTTTCGAAGTTCTGCTCCTTGATGGCGCGCTCCTTGCGGGCACGAATCTCTTCGATTTCAGCCTCGATCTGTTTGACTTCTGGCGGACGTGTCATTGCGCTGATTCGCGCGCGCGCGCCAGCCTCATCCATCACATCAATGGCTTTGTCAGGCAAAAACCGTCCGCTGATAAAGCGCTCTGAAAGTTTGACCGCAGCCTCGATGGCGCGATCGGTGAGTTCGATCTTGTGATGCTCTTCGTACTTCGGCCGCAACCCCTTGAGAATCAGAATCGCCTCATCGACCGACGGAGGTTCAACCTTGATCGTCTGGAACCGGCGTTCAAGAGCGGCATCTTTCTCGATGTACTTTCTGTACTCGGTGAGCGTTGTGGCGCCAATGCACTGCATCTCACCGCGGCTGAGCGCGGGCTTGATGATGTTGGACGCATCCATCGTGCCCTCGGCCGATCCGGCACCAACTATCGTGTGCAATTCGTCAATAAACACTATGACGTTCTTTGCGCGCCGAATCTCATCCATCACAGCTTTGATCCGCTCTTCAAACTGCCCGCGGTACTTCGTCCCTGCCACCATCAACGCAAGGTCGAGAGTGATCAAGCGCTTGTTGCGCAACAACTCCGGCACGTTGCCACGTGCGATCTCCTGAGCCAGCCCTTCGACAATGGCGGTCTTACCAACGCCAGCCTCGCCAAGCAATACCGGGTTGTTCTTGGTCCGCCGACACAGAATCTGAATAACCCGCTCGATTTCATTCTGCCGGCCAATTACCGGGTCCATCTCCCCCCGGCGGGCGATCTCTGTCAAATCCCGGCCAAATGCCTTGAGTGCGGGGGTTTTGACTTCGCCTTTCTTCTCGCCGGGTTTGGACGGTTCTTCAGCCTGCCCCTCTTCGCTGTTGGCCAAGTTGGGGTCCAGTTCCCTCAGGATTTCCTGGCGTGTTTGCTCGATGTCAACGTCAAGGTTCTTGAGCACCCGCGCTGCAACACCGTCGCCTTCCCTGAGCAACCCCAAAAGTATGTGTTCCGTGCCAACGTAGCTGTGATTAAGCGCCCGCGCCTCTTTTGCAGCCAAAGAAAGCACTTTCTTGACCCGCGGAGTGAACGGGATATTCCCGATCATCTTCTGGTCCGGGCCGGTGCCGACCTGTTTTTCGACCTCCATTCGAACTGTCTCGAGGTCGAGCCCCATTCTTTGCAGAACGTTAACTGCGACGCCCTGCCCAAGCTTGATGAGGCCGAGAAGCAGATGCTCAGTTCCAACAAAATTGTGGTTGAAGCGATCCGCTTCTTTGCGCGCCAGCGCTATTACCTGCTGCGCGCGAGGTGTAAAGTTGGCAAAATTCTCGTCACTCATAAGGCCAGTGTTTGACCCACGTACTGGAGAAAAAGTGCTACGAGTTTCATGTTTTGTCCAGTGAACTTGTGGGGTCCGATGGCATGGAAGGCCGTTCCACGTTCCGAAAAGCTTCCCTGAGCATGTCTGCCCGGCGGATGTCGCGTTCTTCTGCCGAGAGTTTCCCTGCAAACCGGGCCTGCAAATGCGCGGGCTGGGTAACCATGAACAACTCGTCTATGAACGAGCGTTGTACGCCCGGGAAAAAGCCAAGATCAAACCCGAGCCTGAACAACGACAGCAGGTTCATCGTTTCCTTGGAAGAAATGCTGTGCGCGTTGGCCAATATCCCGTATGCCCGGCCAATGTGGTTATAGACCATCTTGGGGTTGTTCTGGAGCAACAGGCCACGCGCGTTCTTTTCGTTCTCAATTATGTTGTTCACCACCTTCCCAACCCGTTCGATTATCTCTACTTCAGTCTGGCCGAGTGTTCTCTGGTTGGAAACCTGGAAGAGGTTGCCAAGAGCCTCGGTACCTTCACCGTAAAGACCGCGCACAGCCAGGCCCAACTCGTTTGCAGCCTGAATCACACGGTTGATCTGCTCCGCAAGAACAAGTCCAGGCAGATGCAGCATCGCACTCACCCGAATCCCGGTGCCAACATTGGTCGGACACGCCGTCAAATACCCAAATTCATCGCTGAACGCAAAATCCAGCGTCTTCGACAATGCGGTGTCCACCTCGTCAATCGCAACCCACGCTTCCTGCAATTGCATGCCCGGTTTCAGCGATTGCATGCGAAGATGGTCCTCCTCATTTATCATCACAGAGAGAGACGTGTCCTTGCTCAACACAAGGGCGCTCCCCGCCCCACGCATCGCATGCTCACGGCTGATAAGGTGCCGTTCAACCAACGTTTGCTTTTCAACCGCGGACAACGATTCCATCGATTCGGCAAACCCACCCGCCATTTGCGGTAGTGCTTCCACTTCCTTTCGAATAATGCTGCATACGCGAATCCGATCGTTCTTCTTCGCCCGATCAGGAAAGAGGTTGCTACGCAAGTTCCGGGCAAGCCGCACTCGAGTTGATAAAACAACCCAATCGTTCGGACCAACACAGCCCACCGCTTGCGACACCGGAGGAAGGAATTCGTGCAGTTTCATCGCAAATCAACTTTACGCACTCAAAACCCGTCCATCCGCACTTTTTAATGCCTTTATCCGGTCTCGAATGCGCGCCGCTTCCTCATAGTTTTCAACTGCGATTGCCTCTGCAAGCTGCTGCTGCAGCAACGTGAGTTGATCGCTTGCCACGACCGGTGGATGACCTGCGCCCGGCCTTTTGCCGGTATGACGTGTGCCACGGTGCATTGATTCGAGGAGCCCTGCCAGGATGTCTTTGAAAGTGGCGTAGCAATCCGGGCATCCCAGCCGCCCGCTCTTCTTGAAATCGGTGGCGGTCAGACCACAGCTCTTGCACGAACTCACCGTGCTGGTTGAGCGGGTGGCTTCAATCGGCTTGCCAAGATTCAGCAGCAAATCAGCCAAAGCATAGCCGGTGGGATCGTCAACGCCCTTTTCCTTGGCGCATTGCTCGCACAGGTCAACCTTCTTGATCTTGCCCTGATCAATCTGTGTGAGGTGGACCCGCGCCTCCCTCTGTTTGCAAATCATGCACATCATAACCTAATTCACTGGTACGGCAACAAACCGATTTCGTCAACTGCGGCGCACCCCGCAGGCGGCATTGTTGACGGCGCAAGCTTGTTTCCCCGCCCGCTCCGGAGCGCATACCTAGAACGGTTCTCCAGATACTCTGGTCAAGGCACGGTAGCGCGCTATCAATCCCGTTGTCGTCGGCCCTGGTTTTCCGTTGCCAATCACTCGGCCATCCACCTTCACAACCGGTATCAGCTCCGCCCCGGTTCCGGTCAGGAAACATTCGTCTGCGTTGAATATATCGTACCGCGTCAGGTTCGTTTCCGCAACTTCCATGCCAGCCTCGCGCGCCAATTCCATCACCACACCCCGCGTGATCCCATACAACGCACCCGCGTAAAGAGGCGGCGTGAGCAGACGCGGCCCCTGAACAATGAACAGGTTATCGCCCGTGCACTCGGCAACATACCCCTCTGCGTTCAACATTATCGCCTCCTCAACGCCTGCAATATTGGCTTCAATCTTGGCCAGAATGTTGTTGAGGTAATTGAGCGATTTGATTGCCGGGTTGACAGCATTGATGAGGTTTCGCGTGGTCGGCACCGTCACAATTTCCATGCCCTTCTCGTAAAGCTCCCGAGGGTAAAGCTGGATATCGCCAACAATGATTACGACCGACCCGCGACGGCAGTTCTTTGGGTTCAACCCGAGAGTCCCGATTCCCCGTGTTACAACCAACCTAATGTAACAATCTGGAGACCCGTTTTGCCTGCAGCTTTCCAGCACCGCCGCAGTCATCTGCTCAGGTGTCAAAGGGATATCCAGCAGAATCGCCTTGGCCGACCTGTACAATCTGTCGATGTGTTCCTTTAGCTTGAAAACGCGTCCGTTGTAAGCCCGAATGCCTTCGAACACCCCGTCGCCATACAAGAAACCGTGATCCAAAACCGAAACTTTTGCTTCCGCCGGATCGTAGAATTTGCCATCAATATAGACCTTCATGTGAGTTCGCGTTAAGGTTAGAGTAGCTCAATCTTACAATCAATATTTTGTATGAACCTCTATCTGCTCAGACACGGCGCAGCCGTCCAACGCGGTGCACCCGGTTACCTCAACGATGCTGACCGGCCTCTCACAGATGAAGGCCGGGAAAAGCTGCGTGCTGTTGCGCGCGCTATGAAAGCAATGAAACTGAACTTCGACAGAATCTTGTCAAGCCCGTGCCAGCGCGCCAGGCAGACAGCCGAAATCATCGCAGACAGGCTCGATCTCGCCAGCCGAGTCGAATTCAGCGATCACCTCGCGCCCGATGGGAGAATCGATGCCCTGATTCAACAGATGCAAGGGTTGCGTCCAAAGCCCGAAAACGTCCTGCTGGTTGGCCATGAACCTTACCTGAGCGAGCTTGCATCAATGCTCATCACAGGAAAGACTGGCCTGCCGTTGAAGCTCAGGAAGGGCGGCCTCGTCAGGCTCTCAGCAAACCGCTTGCGCGTGGGAGCATGTGCAGAGTTGGATTGGTTGTTGACACCCGGGCTTATGAAGCTCATGAGATAGCAGATTTGAATGACTATGAACGATCGCATTATAAAATCCGTTCTCGGATTCGGTATTGGCCTTGGCCTGCTGTTGTTCGCGGGCTGCAGCTCATTGTCTTCGCGCACAGTCCAATACGTTGGTGCGCCACGCCCTCCGGCCACATCACCAGCGCAAATAGAAATCCTGCACAGTGAACCGACCAGACCACACGAAAAACTCGGCGAAGTCGTTGTGGACGCCTCGATTGATCCGCCGCCGAAGATCGAAAAAATCGAGGAAGCCTTGCGACGGGACGCAGCTAAAATGGGCGCAGACGCCGTGGTTCTGGTCCACGACCAAGTCCATCCCGTGGGCACGGTGGTAACTGGACCGTGGTGGTCGCCAATGGTCAGCACTGTCCGGGGCAGACTCATCGTGGGAGTTGCCATCAAGTACCAGTAACTGCGCGAGGGGCGCCATAACGCCGTCACTGCAGCGAACGCGGGTCTTTCGACGACATCGTTCGCTCGCATCCGCCTCGAGCTTTGCGCGCAGTTGGTTCGGTTCTGATTCCAAGACAACAAAACGCCACTGCCAATCAGATTGTCATGAACGAGACCATGCTTTCGGTTCGGTTGCACGGACCTCGAGACCTGCGAGTTGAACGCGTGCCAAAACCACCACCGCCAGGGCCGGGTGAAGTCCTGATCCGCGTCAGCGCAACCGGGATATGCGGAAGTGACCTTCATTCTTACGAAGACGCCCGCATCGGCGATACAGAGGTAAAGTCGCCCCTTGTTCTTGGCCATGAATTCAGCGGCGTTGTCGAGGAGGTTGGCCCCGATGCTTTCGATGGATCAAACCAACCAATCCGCCCCGGGACACGCGTGGCGGTCGATCCTGCGCAGCCATGTTACCGCTGCGAACTGTGTCAGCGCGGTCATCCGAATCTTTGCACACAACTCAAGTTCTGCGGCAACCACCCCGATGACGGCTGCCTTGTCGAATGGATCAAAATGCCGGGACGATCTTGTCATCCTGTGCCAGATGCGCTCGGAGATGAAGAAGCGGCGCTTCTTGAACCGTTGGGCGTTGCGCTGCACGCGGTTGATCTCGCCCGCCTGCGCGTCGGCCACAGCGTTGCGATTATCGGCGCCGGCCCAATAGGACTTCTGATTCTGCAGGTAGCACGGCTCGCAGGTGCCAATCCGATCTACGTAATCGATCCCCTCGAGTGGCGACTGAAGATGGCTGAAGGATGGGGCGCACTAGCGTTTTCACCCAAAAACGAAGAACCGGTCGGCCGCGTGCTTCGAGAAACAAAAGGCCGTGGCGTGGACGTTGCCATCGAAGCTGCTTGGGGCGATAAGTCTGTCGCCCAAGCCGCCGAGATGGCCCGTTTCGGCGGCAGGCTCGTCCTTGTCGGAATACCGCGTGACGATCGCCTCGAGCTGAAGCACTCGACTGCACGGCGAAAAGGTCTGACAATCCTCCTGTGCCGCCGGATGAAACACGCTTACCAGCGTGCGATCGGCCTTGCCTGCAACGGACAGGTCCACCTCAAACCGCTGGTTACTCACCGGTTCCGGCTTGAGGAAACGCCCTCTGCATTTGAATTGAACGCGCGATACGCTGATAACGTGGTGAAAATCACAATTCTAAACCGCTCGTAACCCGGAAATCTCACCGGAACGCAGTCACCGGTTAAATCCGAGGCGGTGGCCGGTGAGATTAACGGGCTGGTTGTCATTCCGGTTAGGTTTCACGACCAAAGTCTGTACTACGAGTGCGATGCAGCGTTGCAAAAGAGCACAGGAATAGTACAACCGTGGCAGACGATCGCTACTATTTGCCGCGACCGGTCTGAACAAGATTCCTGATGCGGTCCGCTGCACCACGACCAGGCGCCGGAAAACGAATCCCAAGGCTGGCAGTCTTGCTGGCCGTGCTGGCGGTGCTTGTCGTTGTGCTCATACAAAGGCGTCACTCTTCCCCTGCAAAAGGCGGTCTGGATCGCGCAACTGTGCATCGGTTAGCCGCCGAATTGGGTGCGCTCGAGGCGCGTGAAGACCACATCGCCGAAACGATTTGGGCTCCGGAGTTGCTCGCCCAACGATGCGGAAACGTGATCGACTCGTTGTGGGACGCGGTGAACGCCGCTTCGAACAAGTTGGAGGTGATTGAGAACGTCTCGTTAGATGGCGTCATAATGCCCACGTTCAAACCGCCTCTCAAACTTCCGCACTCGATCGAGCTACGGTCCCCGGCGGGAGAGGGATCGCGGATCAGTCTGGATCAGTGGCGCGAATTCGTTCGCGCACAGCGCGATTCGGGCTGGGAACTGGCTCAAATCGAGTTTCGACACAACAAGTTCGAAACAAATTCCAACGGCTTGCCCGCACAAAGCGAATTCCTTTTCGCTGCAAATCTCGTGAATGAAAGGCGGCATACGCGCGCGTCTCTCACTGGCAATCTTGTTGTGGAATGGGGTGCGGAGGCGGCCCAGGATGGCCAAATCAAGATAGGGCACGTCGATGCCAGCAAACTGACCCTAAAAACGCGGAACGGCCCGCCACCGTTTCAACAGGTCTTGTGCGAGACATTGGCGCCACCGGAAGGCTCGCATTTCATCGACCCGTTGATAGTCCATGACATCGATGGAGACGGGTTTTCAGAGATCATACTCGCTGCGCGCAATCAGGTCATCAAACGAATTGGTTGGGACAAGTTCGTGTCAACGCCTCTTTGCAAGCACTGGCCGGGGCTCATATTCACAGCGCTTGTGGCCGATTTCGACGGCGATGGAACCGAGGACTTTCTGTACGCCAAATTCGAGGGATTGTTCTTGTTGAGAGGAACCGGCAACGCCAGATTTGATCTGCCGCCCGAACAGGTCTGGTCCGTGGAACCGCACCTGAAATACGGGCAGGTGCTCACTGCCGGCGACATCGACGGCGACGGCGACCTGGACGTTTGGCTCGGACAATACAAAGGGCCATTTCTGCGCGGGCAAATGCCGACTCCGTACTACGACGCCAACGACGGCAATCCAGCGTACCTCCTGTTGAACGATGGTCATGGGCGTTTCTCCGATGCCACCACCAATGCCGGTCTGGGTGCGAAAAGATGGCGGCGAACGTACTCCGGATCGCTTGTGGATTTTGACGCGGATGGCGACCTCGACCTGCTGGTCGTCAGCGATTTCGCAGGAATTGACATGTACGCCAACGACGGCAAAGGCAAGTTCACTGACGTAACCGATGCAGTGCTTTCGGATCGCCACGAGTTCGGAATGGCCCACACGTTCGGTGATTTCAACCTCGACGGCCGCCTCGATTTCCTGGTCACCGGAATGCACTGCCCAACTGCAAAGCGACTCGATCACCTGAACCTTGTCAGACCTGAAAGGCCGGATTACGCCGCAATGCGCGCCGCAATGACCGCAGGTAACAAACTCTTTTTCGGACAGCCCGACGGACGGTTCGCCCTTGGGCCCCAGAGTTCCTCGATCGCACTTTCAGGCTGGTCTTGGGGCTGCAGCGCCTTCGACTGCGACAACGATCTTTACCCCGACGTGTACGTGGCAAACGGTCACGAAAGCAAAGAATCTGTGCACGATTACGAACCGCACTTCTGGCTTCACGACATATATGTCGCTTCGTCACACGACGACCTCGTCAAAGCGGCCTATTTTAGCGGTGTTTCTGCGCGCACAAGGGGCCACGGGTACTCCTATGGCGGATACGAAAAGAACAAACTGTTCCTCAATCACGAAGGCCGTGAGTTTGTCGAGGCCGCGCACCTGTTCGGCGTGGCTCTTGAAGAGGACTGTCGGAATGTTGTTGCTGACGATCTGGATTGTGATGGAAGAGTGGACTTGCTGGTGACAACATTCGAGGCATGGCCGGAGAAACGGCAAACACTGAGGGTTTTCCGCAATGTTATTCAGGAACACGGCAACTGGATCAGCGTACGCCTCTCACCAAACTTCAAAGGTTGCTCCCCAATCGGTGCTTCTGTGACAATCGAGACCGGCGGATTGCGGATCACAAAACCTGTGGTCACCGGGGATTCTCACCGCACACAACACACGTCGCAAATCCACTTCGGCCTTGGCACCAATGACACAATCGACCGCCTCCTTGTTCGGTGGCCCGACGGCGCCACTAACATCATCCGGTCGCCCGCCATCAATACCTGCCACATCTTAAAACATCCTTAACCTGCAAATCTCACTGGAATGACGATCTGGGCAAAATGGGCGCTTTCAATGCCAACAAACAAAAAGTGGCGCCGATTCACATCGGCGCCACTTTGCTAAAACCGATTGCAGTCGAGGCCCTACAGTCTATGGTCCGCCGTAGCCAGGACCATTGAGAATGTCGTTAGGCCGCGGCGTCTTCCGGCTGTCGAGCATGTCGTAGAACTTCTGCATCTTGAGGAACTCCGCAGTGCCACTTATACGGCCAATCATTGCACCGCCGCCTTTAGCAACATTGTCCGAACCATATTTCACGCCGCCCGCATGACGTTGGGATACACATTCACCCCCGGTTTCCGGATTGTTCCCAAGGTCGTTAAAATAAAAACCGTCGGTTTCGTTCTGTTCCCACAAAATGATGTCCATGGGCCGGAAATCGGAGGTCTTAAAAGTCTTCCCGCTCGAGATCAAACCGGCCTTGGGACCGCAGTAACCTCCTATGGTGCCATTCCAGCAATATGAGCTAAGCTTGACGTAGCGATCCCGCCACCATTGCTTGAACTGCCCCCGGCTTCGATCAGACACGTCTTTCGGACAGTAAAGAACATGGTAATCGCCGAGGATCGGTCCCAACTGACCAATCTTAAAGAAAGCCACTTGGTTGCTGAATTGAGGCGAATTCTCGAAATATCCTCTGGCAGAAGGCATGTATGACGGCCCGCCCGGGAATCGACCTGCGTTGGGTCCTGCGTATGCCCATCCATCAGGGCCATTGTTTGCTGAACCGTCGCACGTTCCCCATGTCGGATGCGCCATGCGGTCATTGTTATCGTTAACGTAAATCAGATTCGCTTGAAGAATCTGTTTCACATTGCTCAGGTCAACCGAGGCTTGCGCTCTGTCCTTGGCGCGGCTCAGAGCCGGCAGCAACATGCCCGCAAGGATGGCGATTATCGCAATAACCACCAACAGCTCAATCAGCGTGAAAGCGCCCACAGCCCCCCACTTTTCGCGCCGCTCGCAAGAAAGTGTCTCTGTTTTCATAATAAAAATCGCGTGTTCAGCTTGCTGAAGGAATTTTTACTCTCGTTCAGAACGAAAAGCAAGTGTGCGTTTTCAAGCACAGGCTCTGAAACCCGGCCCAGCCGCTACTCGCCCGGCTTCGGCGCGGACGCATGTTCCATAAGCCATCCAAGGTCGTTGTTCCCCTTTAGCCATAATGTCCAATGGTTCGGTATCCACGGGACTTCGGCTTCCTCTATCGTTCTTGGCTCGAGCCACTTGTGCATTGCTGCGTGGCCGTCCGCAAACGAAACCGCGCCCCTGCGCCCATGCTGCGTCCCTGGCAAATGATAAAAATGGCCATCGGAACCAATGCGAATCACGAACGCCGAGTAACAGATGTTGCCTGGCGAAACGTCAAGGAACAGAAGCGTGTCCGCAGGGTTCACAGAACTCAGATGCGAGGTTTTCTGAAAAGTCCAGTAGCTGGGTTTGTTGAACGAAAACAACCAATCAACCCATCCGATGTACGAGTTCAAAGAATAGTTTCGAAGGCGCTGATGAGGCTTGCCGTCTATCAACACTGTTCCGCGGTCAGCGGGACATTTGTACGTTCCGAGTGATCGTACGTACGGAGCAAAAGCCGCAAGCTCAGGGTTGAGTATGTAATCGACGTTGGTGTACGCATGCGGATCGAGGTGTTCGTCGCCAACAACCCAGAGGCGGTTCCCGGCGATCGATTTTGCCGACCCGTACCCGTTCGGAGGGAGCGCATCATTTTGATCGTCGGCGTACAAAAAGGTTGTTGTGGAAAGTTGGCGAAGATTGTTCAGGCAGGTCGCTTGTGAAGCTTTGGATTTGGCCTGTGAAACCGCCGATAACAAAAGCGCAGCAAGGATCGCTATGACCGCAACCACGACCAACAGCTCGGTAAGCGTGAAAGCGGCAATATCGCGACAGCCCAGGGCCAAGGAACACCGTGTTGCAACCCTTGCGTTGGCCTTGCCCGTTTGTCTTTTCACAATCAGATCGATCCGAATATATCACAGCCCGCCCGCAAAAGGAAATAACCTACCGCCGCCCATCCGCTGCAACTCCGTCGCAAAGAACACCGCGCTGATCCCAATGGTTTCTAACGCGCTGCCGCGGACGCAGTGGGCGTTGGCAGGCGCGAAGCGCTTGGAGTGCGGCAGCTTGCTGCCGCTTTGTTCTTATGCGCAACCAACGTGCCTGGAACCAGATCGGCATGACGCCGAAAACAACGTGTCTGTCCCCATATCGGCATCCTAGCCCGGAAATCTCACCGCTCACCCCCTCGGGTTCTCCCGTGCCTTTAATCCGGTGAGATTTCCGGGGTCCGCATATTCCTTGGTTGCTTGACGACACCCGTTTCGCAGACTGCTCAGGGTATGAAGCATGCGGGCTGGGAGTTCCTCCGCACACTTCGGCAGCCGCCGATTGGAACAAAGGGCAATTTCCAGGCCATGCCGCAATCGGGAGGCAAGACCCAGACAACGAGCCTGTCACTCTATGGGGGGTCCTGTTTTGATCTGCGTGAGCGGCAGGCTGCATGTGCAGAAGCACTGAGACTTGCGGGTTAGCCCTTCACTCCACGCAGGTATGGACCGCGGCTTCGACGCTCTGGGCTGCCTCAACTGAACACAAGGCGCGTTGTCAACGCTTCGGTGTCCCAGCCACGAGTCGGCTCGGCGGTGATGCTTGAGACTTCCTTGATCGAGATTTGCCGACCGCGTGTGCGCGGCCCTTTTACGTCCAGCTCGCCGGGCGAACAGGTTTGTTGGTTGATCCTCTGGTACGGAGCCGGCTTATATCGGATGAACAAGGTCTCGGGCGTATCCGTGGCAAAGAACAGGATGCGGGATTTTTCGCCCTGGGGAACACAAAGGTATTCCTTGTCCAGTATGTAGCCGCCAAAGGTGAACCGTTTCAGGTACGTGGCGTTCCGATCAGAGTAAGCCATTGTGAATACGCGATCGCGTTCCGGCAACCCGCAGTACACGAGATCAGGCCCAACAAACAGTTTCTCGGGCAGTTCTATCACCTTGTACCGTCCATCTCGGAAAACCAGCAGTATTTTGTCAAACCTGGTGCATTCGGTCTTGAACTCGTCGCCGTTGACCTTGAAACCGACGTAACCGCTTTCCCGGTCGTAAGAAACCTTGAATGCCTTGAATGCGACCTCGCGCACATCGATTTCCTCGTGGCGGCTCACTTTTGTTAATCTCGGATACATCGGACCATATTTCTGCAGCAGCGTTTCGAGGTGGTTAATCGCGTAGGCAATCAGGTTCTTGAGGCTGCGCCGGGTGCTGGCCAGGTCCGCGCGCGCGCGTTCGATTTCATCGCGATGCTTGGCGATGTCGAACTGTGAAATGCGCCGGATTCGGATGCCCAACAAACGCTCGATGTCGTCGTCGCTGATGTCGCGCAGAAGCTCTTTGCGGTACGGCTTGAAACCGTCGCGAACGGCGGCAAATATCGCTTCGTTTGTCTTGCACGATTCGATTCTCTTGTACATTCGTTCTTCAATGAAAATCCTCTCGAGCGTGCGCTGATGGAGTTCGTCCATGAGCTTTCTCTCGCGGAGCTGAAGCTCGCGTTTCAACAAATCAACCAGTTGGGCGGTGTTTTGCCGGAGCAATTCGCTGACCGTGAGTTCGACAGGTCTGTTGTCTCTGATGACGATGATGCGGCTCGAGAGCGTCACTTCGCAGTCGGTGAAAGCGTAAAGTGCATCCACCATTTTCTCCGCATCGACACCGGGCGGGCACTTGATCTGGATTTCGACCTTTTCAGAGGTGAAATCATTGATGGACCGGACCTTTAATTTTCCTTTTCGTGCGGCGTCTTCAATCGAAGCGATGAGCGATTCAGTGGTTGTCGTTGGAGGAATCTCAGTAATGACAACCGTGGATTCATCGAGCACTTTAATGCGGGCTCTGACGGTGACGCTGCCGGTGCCATCTTTGTACTCGCGAGCGTCCATCAAACCGCCTGTTGGGAAATCGGGGAGGCATTTGAAAGATTGGTTCTTCAGGATGGCGATCTGAGCTTGCAGCAACTCCGGGAAATTGTGCGGAAGAATGCGCGCTGCCAGGCCCACCGCGATTCCCTCTGTTCCGAGCATTAGGGCAAGCGGCAGCCTCGAGGGAAGAGCAACCGGTTCGCGGTTCCGCCCGTCGTAGCTGGGAACGAATTCTGTCAGCTCGTCATTGAAAAGCTCGGTGCGCGCAAGGTCAGTGAGGCGGCATTCTATGTAGCGGGCGGCTGCGGGGGGATCGCCGGTGAACAGGTTGCCGAAATTGCCCTGGCCTTCGACAAGGTAACGCTTGTTGGCGAGCACAACCAGAGCCTCGCCAATCGAAGCGTCGCCGTGCGGATGAAACTTCATGGTGTCGCCGACAACATTTGCGACCTTGGCGAATCGGCCGTCGTCGGTCAGGTGCATTGCCCAGAGAATCCTGCGCTGAACCGGCTTGAGACCATCGGCAATATTCGGGATTGCACGGTCGCGTATGACGTAGGAAGCGTACTCGAGAAAACTCTTGTCGATCCGCTTGTGAAGAGGCAGCTCGATCTTGGCCGGGTTGAAAGGGCGATGAACGTGTGTCAACGATTCAGGAATGCTTTCGGCCTCGACATGCGCCGCGTGATTGGCCCCTCCATTGGCCGGCTTGCCGGGTCGATCACTCCTACCGCCTTTCGGTTTTCCACCGTCGGCGCCCGGTGAAGCCGGTCCCGGTTCAATGTCGCCATTGTCTTTCTTGGCTTTCGCGCTTTGCTCGTGCGGACCTGAGTTTGGCGCTGATTGAGGGCTGATTACAGGCAGGTCGAGTTGATTGGGGTCCTTCTTACGTTTGCGGGTCATGGTCGTGTCAATCCAATCTGAACTTCCCTGGGTGAAATTGTCATGGCTGGAGTCTGTCTTCGGTCATCTCGTGGTGCGCACCTATTCCTCCACTGGCACAATGAGGTGTTCCATGATGTAGTCTTTGCGTTCGGGAGTGTTTTTCCCCATGTAAAAGGCAAGGATGCTGCCCGCCTCCGGTCTTGGGGCATACTCGACCCTTGTCAGGCGCATCGAGTCACCGATGAACTGCTTGAATTCTGCCGGCGATATTTCGCCGAGTCCCTTGAACCGTGTGATCTCGGGTTTGCCGCCAAGAACGGTTACGGCCTCGTCTCTTTCGGTTTCGCTGTAGCAATAGATGGTGCGTTCTTTGTTTCTGACGCGGAACAGAGGCGTCTCGAGAATGTAGAGGTGGCCGTGTTGAACAAGCTGGTCAAAGAACCGAAAGAAAAACGTGATCATCAGATTGCGGATGTGCAGGCCATCGACATCGGCGTCGGTCGCAAGAATGACCTTTTCATAGCGCAGCCCGTCGATCCCGCTTTCGATGTTCAGGCTCTGCATGAGATTGTACATTTCATCATTTCGATACACGACATCGCGTTTGAGGTCCCAAACGTTGAGTGGTTTGCCTTTGAGCACAAACACGGCCTGCCGATTAACGTCCCTGCAGCTTGTGATGGAACCGGCAGCGGACTGCCCCTCACAAATGAATATCATTGTGCCCTCGCCTTTGCCTTTGGCGCGATCATAATGCAGCCTGCAATCCTTCAATTGTGGAATGCGCAGTGCAACAGCTTTTGCCCGTTCACGGGCAAGTTTCTTGACCTCTTGCAGCTCTTTGCGGAGCTGCCTGCTGTCATCGGCCTTGGCAACTATTTGGTCTGCGATTGCCTTGTTCCGGCTAAAAAACTGGAGGAGTTCCTCGCGGACCTTGTTGACGAGGTCGCTTCGGATTTCGGTGTTCCCGAGCTTGTTTTTCGTCTGCGATTCGAAAACAGGGTCTTTCAATCGGATTGCCACGGCTCCCACGATGCCCTCGCGGACGTCATCGCCGTCAAAGCCTTTGCGCGAGTACTCGTTGACGGCCTTGAGCAGCCCTTCGCGGAAAGCGCTCAAATGCGTGCCGCCGTCGGCCGTGTAAGTGCCGTTGACGTAGGAATAGAACGTCTCGCCATACCGGCTGTTGCTGTGGGTGAAACAGAACTCGAGCATCTTCGTCGCGTAATGTAGCGGCGGATACAGGGGTTCGCTGGCGTCGGCGCGCAGATCTTCCATGACGAGGTCCAGCAAACCCAGCCTTGATTGGAATATCTTGCCGTTGAACACCAACCTCAGCCCCGTGTTCAAGTAACTGTAATGCCGCAGCCTGTGCTCGACATGCTCGATCTTGTATTCCGTGCCGGGCAGCAAGTCAGGGTCGGGTTCGAACTCGATGTACGTGCCGTCGGGTTCTTTTGGGTTCTGGCCGCGTTTCTGACGTTGGAGACGGCCCTGCTTGAAAATGGCCTCCACAAACTCACCGCCGCGGTAGCTGCGCACGATGAATTCGCGCGAGAGCGCGTTGACAGCTTTGGTGCCAACGCCGTTGAGCCCCACGCTGAATTGAAAAACATCGTCGTTGTACTTTGCCCCCGTGTTGATCGTCGAAACACAGTCAATCACTTTCCCCAAAGGGATGCCACGCCCGTAATCGCGCACGGCAACGCGGTTGCCTTCGATGCGGATGTCGATCTGCCTGCCGTATCCCATGATGTACTCATCGACCGCGTTGTCGATAACCTCCTTCAAAAGAATGTAACAGCCGTCGTCAGGATGCGATCCGTTCCCCAAACGGCCTATGTACATGCCCGGCCGCAACCGGATGTGCTCGAGCGACGACAGAGTTTTGATTTTGCTCTCGTCGTAAACATGTTTTGTCCCTTCAGCCATACCCAATCCCATCAGTTAACCGTCTGGCAGTTAATTCCAATTACACGGGTCAGTTTTTATTTGCCGCGATCTTCCCAAACCGCCAACTCGCTCAGCCCCACGTTTGCGGTTCCGTTCTTTGCCGACGTCACGATGAACGCCAGCCATGTAATTTCCCTCGGCTGAAAAGCGACTTCGAGCCCTTGTTTCGCATCGTCCGGCAGAGGCCCGGTTGTAACAGTCGAGCCGTCGCTGAACACAAGCATGCCGCCTGTCACCTGATCGATCGCGTTTGGCCTGTCAAAAAGCCACACTTTGCCGACCCGTCTCTTTTCGTTCCATGTGAGCCGGACCATGGCAGTGTTGACCTCGCCGGCGGTTGCCCATTCGGCCTGCTGATTATCGGGCCATCCGGCAACAGCGCAATCCACCAGTGCTTCGGCCTTGTAACCCGGATGCACAGAGCTCACTGTCACCGCGGCTTCCGGGGCAATGTTCTCCGGTGAGGCAAGCACGGCTCTTGTCTCCTGATCGCCAGGTCCAAGAATCCGCATCTGCTGCAAACACATCCCGTAGCGGCTGCCGCGCGGACGTGATTTGAACACGATGCCGCCCCAGCCGGAACTGAAATTGGCAGCGTAACACAGCCATAATGTGCGGCCGTCGCCCTCTATGAACTTCGACGGGATGTTGACGAAATACGCCTGTTCACCGAAATGTTTCATGTAAGTGACCAGGTTCCACGGCCCGGTGATCGAGTCGGACTCGAGGATGTAAGTGTTGTATCGCGAAACAGTGTTGCCCCCATCCGTCACGCACATCAGATACTTTTTCAATGGCGGATCATAGGTCATGGTGACGCAACCCATGTTGTCAGGCCACGAAGCTATCGGCCTCGCTTCCGAAAGCTTCTTTGTCCACGTTGGCCGCCCGCCTTGATCGTGTCCTGCGAAGAACTCGTACTTTGCCGGGTCGTTCATGTTTTCGACCGCAGGCGTAACCCGTGCGAGATAAATCTCGTCCCCGGTAATCCACGAGTTGTACGCGAACCTTCGTCCCGTCGGCCCATGACTTGCTCCGTGGGCCACCAGATAAGCCTTGCCGTCGGGCGAATGCTGCATGTTCTTTCCAAAATCAACGAAATGCGGCGCGCCAATCTTGACGGGCTCGCCATTCAAAGCCTGCTCGCCGAACAAAGGTTTTTCCGGTGTGCACGGTGTCTCGGTCCATGTTCGCCCCAAATCCGTTGACCAGCGAAACCCGACAAACGGCCCCAGCCACGGCCAGTTGTACGGAATGCCGTCGCGGTCAACACGCCCGCTCGGGTGCAAACAGTACGTGCCGTAATACCAAACACCCCCAAATACAAGGCTGCCACAGGGATAACGCCCCTCATAAGGACGCGGGCTGGATTTGAAAACCCCTTGATTGGTCACAATCAGTTTCATCGGATCATCGCCAAGAATTGTCGCATGGCCGGTGGTTGCGTCCGGTCCTGCTGAACTCGAATGCAGTCCGTTCACATTCCCGTCTGTCCATGGCGAGTACAGATTTCCATCTGCAGCCCACGACGGGTACCATGTATCGGCCCCCGTGTATTCGGCGTGCCGACCTGTGAAAGCGACGGCGACCAGCGATGTGGATTTTGGAAACGGGCAGTCCGCGGGCGCTTCCGAAGGCCAAACCCGCCACGGCGAAGGTGGCGGCGCTGGTATCAAGGTCTCACTTGCGTCAGCGGCGCCTACCACCAGCAGAGCAAGTGCCAGCACAATCGATCTTGTTTCCATAAGGCCAAAACCTCACTCAACAGATTTGTCTGCAGGCAACCCGAGCTGGTCGTACAGCTTGCGGCGCGCAGCCTTGTCCTGCTCCAGAATCCCACGCGCATAAGCTGCAACCTCTGCCGCTTTCGCACGTGGAACCACCACCACACCATCCCCGTCTGCAACAATGACGTCGCCGGGCATGACAAGCACACCGCCGCAAATTATTGGCATGTTAACCGACTCGATTTCGTTGCGACCAGGTCTGATGCCCCGCCCCGGCCGCTTGAAGTACAGAGGAATTCCCTCGGTGATGATTTCGTCCGTGTCGCGCGCGGTTGCGCTGGAAACAACACCCACACAGCCGCGTCTTTTCCAGCTCAAGATGTTGTTCGAACCAATCGACCCCACGTCTTTTCCATGTTCTTCAACCACCAGCACCGATCCCTCGCGAAGCAGCGGCACAAACGGTTCGCTTGACTTCTCGCTGTACCACTTTCCCACCCACTGGTCGAATTCACGGGTTTCGCGCGGTCCCAACGCGGGCTCTTGAGTGGGCACGTACCTTGCCGTGACAGCTATTCCCACAATCCGATGCCTGAAACCCTTCGTGTCCTTCCAAAGCGGCTGAATCTCGGGATCCATCCGGCCCGTCTCTTGCAAGCCCGCCTTGTCCATGCCATCGCTCACATCGGCCACGCGCAGGCCATCGAAAAGCTTCAGAATGGCTTTGTCTTCTTCGAGAGAATACACCTTGGGCACAATGAAGTGCTTGCCTGCGCGCAACTCGACCTCGCCAGGTTTGTCCTGCCCCAACGCCGACAATGGAACAACTAGCAGCCACAAGACTGCCGCCACTGCACCCCGCTGTTCATATCCAAACAACTTCATAATACAATCCGTTCGTTAGGTTGGTTTGCGGTCCCAAACCGGTCACGCGCACGGGACTTCTACCGATAACGCGTTCCCATCTTAAGGCAATGCCTCACAAGCATGACAACTGCTTTGCTGTGCCGCAAGCGCACACTCACGCGCTTGCGAAACAAACACCACTCGAGCTAATCTCCCCGCGCATGATCATCGCGTCTTCGCTGCTTGCGGCCAATTACACGCGATTCGGCGCCGAAATCGCGCGCGCCGAAAAAGCGGGAACTGACTGGTTCCATTTGGACGTCATGGATGGGCATTTTGTGCCTAACCTGTCCTTCGGACCGGGACTATTGAAACAATTGCGCCCGCTGACACGCCGGCCTTTCGACGTGCACCTGATGTGTTCCCGACCAGAGATACTCCTCGAGCCGTTTGCAACCGCCGGCGCAAATTTCCTTTCGGTCCATGTCGAACTCGAAGGACGCGTCCCATCTCTGCTCTGGAAAATCCGTTCCTTGGGTGTGCAGGTCGGGCTCGTCATCAATCCGCCCACGCCCGTCTCCGCAGTCAAACCGTTCCTTGCACAAATCGATCTGCTTCTCATTATGACCGTTAACCCCGGCTTTGGTGGCCAAAACTTCATTGAAGAGGTGCTTCCAAAAATCCAGCAAGCAGCAGCATGGCGACGCGAACTTGGCCTGCGGTTTCGCCTTGAAGTCGATGGCGGAATTAATGCCCAGACCGCCGCCGAATGCGCCCGAGCAGGAGCCGACACGTTCGTCTGTGGCACAGCCATATTCGGCCAGCGAAATCTCAGGGCAGCGATCCGGCGATTGCGAAAAGCGATTGGTTCACGCGGCTCCTACCACAGCCCGAAGGAAGCCAGCCGCGCCCAGGCGAAGACCTGAAGACAATCAGTCAACTCTGGTTCCGGCTACGCCGACCTGCGAAATATCCCCAGCAACTCCGTCCCAAGGAAAACCACCCTGATCAAGCTCCCCACTGGACAAGCCACTCTCGGGGTAACCTGCAACCACATGAGACTCTTCAGCCTAAACGCAACACTCTGACAGCCACGGGCGAACATGGCCATTCGCTTGGCAAAACCGCGGCCCAGTTGAACGTTGTAAGTTGAACGTTGTGAGTTGAACGTTGGGAGTGTCCATAGCTTGATCAGTTTGGTCTTCTGTTTGAGAACGTTGAACGTACAACGCGCAACGCGCAACGTTCAGAGGTATTACTGCTCGATGAATGCTCGTTTCAAAGCCGCCTAAAGGCGGGACTCTGACCCGCCGCGCGCGCCGTCGCCCGATGCGCGGAAAAACCTATCGCCGTCAGAGATCCGCGTTTACGCGGAACACCGTGTTACATTCCACAACACAAGGACCAGAGGCCCGGCCTGTTCGAAACCCTTTCATGTATTCCGCGCTTTTCGTGGTTGAAAACCAATCAAAACCATCGGTTGCTCCTTCCCAAATCCGCTCGGTTGGATGACACTATTCCGCCCAGCCGGCAAATCTCACCGCCTGACCAGACCACGACCCCCGGAGATTCATTCCCATGAGAGTTCAGGCGGCGTGGGCTTGGATGGAGATTGCCCCAACCACGAAACACACGAAACACACGAAAACATTGCTGTGGTAGTCCGGGCTTTCAGCCCTTGGATTGTGGAAAATGATGTCGAGATGGCCCTTGTCGTGGGGCTTCGCCCCACGCTGGTAT
>JAAYVR010000216.1 GCA_012517065.1 Verrucomicrobiota bacterium
AACAACGGGAGTTGGTGGCCGACCTACTCCGAGTGATCGCCCTGGATCAAGTCCCTGAGCGCCCAGGCCGTGGTGAACCCCGCGCGGTCAAACGCCGTCCCAAGCCCTTTCCCCTCCTCAACAAACCCCGGTGTCAATTCAGAGAAATCCCGCACCGCAACCGTTACTGGAAAAACAACCCCCGAAAATCAAGGGCCTAATCTAAGCGCCATTCGTGTCTGTCCCCATATCGGCGCCGAGGGGTTCCTCCACAGGGTTCGGCAGCCGCCGATAGAAACAAGGGGCAAATTGCGGGCTACGCCGCAATCCGGGTCAAAACCCAAACAACGAGCCTGTCACCCTATTCTGATTCACCCCCAAGGATTGTGCTGTTGCGACCGCCTTACTTGCTGCCAGAGAAGCAGATAAGGAAAAACTGAGCAAACTCGTGGCGTGAAAATCCTCGCAAATATGAATCATCCTTCAATATAACAATATACCCTGAGCAGTCTGCGAAACGGGTGTCTTCAAGAAATCAAGGAATATGCGGGCCCCGGAAATCTCACCGCCTGACCAGGCCAAGGCACCCAAAACTTCATTCCGGTGAGATTTCCGGGCTAGTGGCAGAAAAACTGGGCACGGCGAGTCGTTTGTCGATCCGGCAAGATCGAGAGAGCGCTGTCAGCGGCCACCAGAAATCCTCGGCTCTGGACTACAGCAACACCGCGGTGAAGGGGCGAAATCCGACGATGTCACGGGGCTGCTTCGCCCGGGAATCTCACTGATCGAGCTTGCGAAACTGACAGGTCCGACCGGAACCGATCCGCCAAGCCTTTAAGGCTTGCCAGTTCAAGGCGCATGTCGCAGAATCGAGGTCATGCAACAAAAGACAGCCACTTTGGTGCTCGCGATTGTTTGCGTGGCTTTGCTTGCGGGTCTTGTCTTCCAGTACACAAGCGCCGCGCGCGAAAGACGGGAGAACCGAGCAGCAATTGAGTACCTGTCCAACCAGTGGAGTCAGACGGTCGCCAAACTCGAGGCGGCGACCGCGGAAAACAACAACCTCAACGCAAGACTCAATGCAAAGACTGTCGAGCTCGAGAGCACGATACGTGAACTGGCCCAGACAAAGTCCACATTGCAATCAACACGGTCCGAGTTCGAGACCGCACAGGTTCAACTCAAATTCACCCAAGAACAGCTCCAGGCCGCACGCGCCGAGATAAACCAGCGCGATTCCAGAATAACCCAGCTGGAAACTCAATACGCCGAACTCGACAAGCAGGCCAACGAGATGAAAGCCGCCATCGGCGAGTTGCAGACCAAGATAACCGAGACCGAGGAGAAACTTGCCAAGTCAGAGGGCGACCGCGAGTTCCTATTGAAAGAACTTAAGCGTCTGCAGACCGAGAAAGCCGATCTCGAGCGCAAATTCAACGACCTCGCTGCCTTGCGAGAGCAATACAAGAAGCTCAAGGAAGAACTCGCCGTATTCCGCAGAATCGAGTGGATTCGACAGGGCCTTTATGGCAAATCGATGAAAGGTGCTGAGCTTCTGCAGGGCGGTGTTCCAAGGGTTGCAACCACCGGCCCGACCGGCACCAACATTGGCCTGAACGTCGAAATTAGGCGCGATGGAACGGCCACAGTACTGCCGCCCAAACCCGGAACTCCTCCCACAACCCCGCTAATTGGTCCGCCCGGGACAGGACCAGGCACAGTCCCTGCCGGTACGGGTCAACCAAAGTAACAACGGGTACACAGGTGACCCAGCCGCAACCCGGCAATTGCCGATCCGGGACCAATATGCTTGGCTCGGCCTGGTAACTGTCAGCATTTGCTTGTGCGGAAATCATTAGGGATAATACCGCGCATGAAATCCAGCGTGTGGCGATTACAGGTTTCATTGCTGTGCCTTATCATTGCCGGAGTTTGTCTTGTGAGGGTGGTTCGTGCCGCGGAACCGTCTAACGTATGGGACACGTTCTCAGATACATGGGTTGCAACAGACGCTTTGGGGCGTGTTGTTCCCACACACGCTGAGGTCGGTGCGCCCAGACCGGACCGGACTGTCGGCGTTTTCTACTTCCTCTGGCACGGCGCGCATATCCAGGGTGGTCCTTATGATGTGACAAGGATCCTCGCACAAGACCCGGAAGCAATGCGCAAACCCGACAGCCCGTTGTGGGGTCCTCTGCACGCGCCTCATCACTGGGGTGAATCCATTTTTGGGTATTACCTGACCCGGGACGAGTCAGTGCTGCGGAAGCACGCGCAAATGCTGAGCGACGCCGGGGTCGATGTGGTGATTTTCGATGTAACAAATCAGATAACGTACAAGGACGATTACATGGCGCTGTTGCGGGTATGGTCCGAACTGCGCGCGCTGGGGAACCGAACACCGCAAGTGGCATTTCTATGTCCATTTTGGGACCCAGCCAAAGTTGTGCGTGAGCTGTGGCGCGACCTTTACTCGCAGGGCCTGTTCGCTGATCTGTGGTTTCGCTGGGACGGGAAACCTCTGATTTTGGCTGATCCAGCGTTGCTCTCCGAAAGGGTTGGCAATGAAAAACACAACACGCCGACCGAGCTGTTGCCGGGGCACAGCCTTGGACAGAGCTTTGTTGTGTCCGAGCAATTCGACAAGGTTGGCGCGTGTTTCCCAACATGGAAAACAACGAATGCATGCCTCACGCTCAAATTGTTCAAGGACGGCCCCGGCGGCGAAGAGTTGGGTCAGCAGCGCTTCACCAACGTGCTGGACAACGATTGGCGTTACCTGGTGTTCCAGAACCCGATACCCCCGGGACGTTACTACCTCGAAGCCACGGACGCCGCTGGCAGGATTGGCTGGTGGAGTCACACTGAGGATTTGTTCGCCGAGGGACACGCTTTTGCAGACCGCGCAGCGGTTGCCGGGGACAGGGCATTGCGCGTGTTCACGGCCAGCCCTGAAACAAGGCGGATTCGTGCTTTTTTCACATTTCGTAAACCGCAGCCCGACTATTTTCGAGGTCCTACCGGTCCTGATCAATGGAGCTGGCTCGAGGTGTACCCGCAACACGTTTTTACGAATTCCGCCGGCCAGAAAGAGCAAATGTCAGTGGGCATCGCACAAAACGCGGTGGGGAATCGTCTTGGTTCGATGAGCGAACTTGGCGCCCGGGGGCGCAGCTTCCACAAAGGTGCCACGGACAACCGCCCCGACGCTGTGCGATATGGATTCAATGTCTCGGAGCAGTGGGACCGCGCGCTTGCTGAAGACCCGCAGTTTATCTTTGTAACCGGCTGGAACGAATGGATCGCAGGGCGATTTGCCGAGTTCAACGGCGTCAGGTTGCCGGTCATGTTTGTCGATCAGTTCGATCAGGAACACAGCCGCGACATCGAGCCGATGCGGGGCGGGCACGGCGACGATTATTATTACCAACTGGTGAGCTACATCCGGCGTTACAAGGGCGCACGCCCCTTGGGCCCGGTCAAATCAGCCAAAATCAGCATCGATGGAGAGTTTGATGATTGGCGCGCCGTCGAGCCCGAGTTCAGAGATACCATCGGTGACCCGGTGAATCGCAGCCACCGCGGATGGGACAAGTCAGTCACATATGTGAACCGGACAGGGCGAAATGACATCGTCGCGGCAAAAGCAAGCTTCAGTGGAAAAGAGTTTCTTGCGTACGTGCGCACCCACGCGCGGCTCACAACGCCCCTCGGCACAAACTGGATGGTGCTGTTGCTCGATGTCGATGCGAATCCGACAAACGGCTGGTTCGGATACGATTTCCGCGTGAACGCTTTCCGGCCTTCGGAAGGAGAAGCTGCCGTTGAACGGTGGGAAAGCTCAGGCTGGCGCCGGTGTGGAACTGCACTCTGCAAGTTTGCCGGAAATGAATTGGAACTGTCCGTGCCATGGCTGGCACTGCAGCGCGATCGCCCACCAGCAACGGTTGATTTCAAATGGACGGACAATTGCTTTGCGGCGGGTGATTGGACCGATTTCACGCTCAACGGTGACGCAGCACCAAACGACAGGTTCAACTACCGGGCGATTCTTCGCTGAAAGCTCGCGCTGTAAAGCTTGCACGACGGCGCAGGACCTGCGACAACTTAAGGCCATGAGAAGAATCTCTGAGCTGGTGGGACGTGTTGGTGGAATGATTTCTGTTTGTGCAGCCATTGGAATCGTGGGTTGGGCGGGTGAACAGCCCCCAAATCAGCCCATCGGCGTCCCGCAGGGAATAAATCCGGGACGCGTTGTTTGGGTCCATGATCCGGAGGCGACCGACTGGAAAGGGCCCGGCGACGGGCATTGGTACGAATCGGCACATACAAGCCACGACCGCGTCAACGCCATGGTGTCGCGCGCTGTGCGAGAGTTGACCGGTGCGACAACAGACCGCGATGCATGGGACCGATTGTTTCGGCATTTCAATAAGACCCGTGGGAAAGGCGACGTCGGCTACAAGCGCGGTGAAAAAATCGCCATAAAACCCAACTTCGTCGGCATGATTTGGCGCGAGGGCGCAGTGGACCCCGAAACCTACAGACTCATCAAACGGCAGGATTACATGAACACTTCGCCCCAAATAATCATGGCCGTTATTGGTCAACTGATCGACGCCGGAGTGGCAGAATCGGACATCGCCGTGTGCGACACGCTGGCCTACTTTGTCCACGAGTATTACGACATCATTCATGCTGCATTTCCGCAGGTCCTGTACGCCGATTACGCCGGCAAGTTCGGGCGAACCAAGGTTGCTGCCTCGGACAAAGCCCTTTACTGGAGTTCCCGCCCCAAAGATAAACTCCAAGATCATATACCGACCGTCTTCGCAGACGCAGCGTACCTGATCAATATCGCCAACCTCAAAGCACACACCGCTGCCGGAGTAACTCTGTGCGCCAAGAATCACATGGGCTCGTTGATTCGGTGGCCTGTTCAGGAAGGATACTACGATATTCATCCGGGAAGCTTCGCACGTGAAACCGGGATTTACAGGCCGCTGGTCGATCTGATGGGTCATGCCCACCTTGGACGCAAAACCGTTCTAAACCTCATAGACGGACTTTATCCGGGTAAACACCCGATCGACAACGCTCCGCGTCGCTGGAGTTCGCCTCCGTTCAACGGCGATTGGGCTTCAAGCATCCTCGCTTCACAAGACCAGGTCGCCATCGATTCTGTCGGTTTCGATTTCATCCGAGCTGAATGGGACGATTACCCGAGGCGGCCGGGCGTGGATGATTATTTGCACGAGGCAGCCATGGCAAACAACCCGCCGTCAGGCACTTTCTACGACCCAGACCATCCGACTCCGACTGAACGACTTCCAAGTTTGGGAGTGCATGAGCACTGGAACAACTCACAGGACAAGAAATACTCGAGAAACCTCGGTACTGGCGCCGGGATTGAACTGATTGCAATCACTCCCGGCCGATAGCCCGGCCACCCATCCTCCGGTGAAATTTACGGGCCAAGGAAACCCGCGCCCAGACGAGAGAATCTCAGTTTCCAGACCTCACACCGTGCTCCCCTCCGGAGCCGGTTTCGGCAACGCGACTACTGACACACTGCAGAAGATATCACTACCTGTTTGGTTTGGCGCGGGTTTCCCAGAGCCCGCATATTCCTTGGTTGCTTGAAGACACCCGTTTCCCAGACTGCTCAGGGTATGAAATATGCGGGCTAGGTCTGAGGCGGAGCCTCGCTGACGACGAACGCGAATCACATCAACGAGGCTTGACACAAACTTTGTCGGCACGTAGTTTGCTTTTGAGATTTGCAGGCAACAATGGTTTACACTTGGCATTATGAGCATCATCTCTTCCAGGCGTTTGGTTCGTGAACGCCGCACGGCATCCGGATTCACCCTCATCGAGCTGCTGGTCGTCATCGCGATTATCGCGATATTGGCGGGAATGCTGTTACCCGCTCTTTCGAAGGCAAAGTCAAAGGCCCAAGCAATCAATTGCATGAGCAATCTAAAACAGTTGGGCACTGCGTGGCTCATGTACGCACACGACAACCACGACAGCCTTGTTTCAAACGAACTCGGCACAACAAACGCGTGGATTGGTGGTAACGTGTCCGCAATGCCGGGCGCCACGAACAAGCTCGATATCATTAATGGCAAGCTGTACCCCTACAACAGCTCCACCGAAATCTACAGGTGCCCCACAGATACACGGTTGCCGTCAGATTTGCGTAATGTTCCCGCGCTCAAAGGCAACCGCCGTGTCCGCAGTTACTCGATGTGCGGCCGCATGGGCGGTTCCGATAACGAGTCATGGGTTCTGGGCGCGGAGTACAAGATGCGCCGCAAGCTTTCCGAAATTCAAAACCCCGGACCATCACAGGCATTTGTGTTCATCGAGGAAAGCTACGAGACGATCGATGACGGTTATTTTGCAGTCAAAGCCCCGGGCGTGTTGATCTGGCAAAACTCGCCCACAGTCAGGCACGCCAGAGCGGGCGAACTCTCGTTTGCAGACGGCCACTCCGAAATCTGGAGATGGCGCGTGCTAGACAGAGATCAGGACCTCGACACACCGGTCAATTACGCTGGCCGCAATACAACCGTCGATCTGATCCGCCTTCAAGACGCTGTCGCGGTTAAAGGCATGCCATAACCTTTGCCAAGTCGATTCCCTCGGCGCAGCAACACACCGCGCACGGTCATTGCCAAAATGAGGATGAACGTGCCTGATGATATTGCCAGGCCGATGCGCAACGAGGCGGGCTCGTAACGCAAAACCACCCTGCTCACGCCGCGTGGCACAGCAATGGACTGGAATGCGTGATCCGCGCGCCACAAGGTTACTCTCTCTTCGTTCACCCATGCCCGCCAATTGTGATCATAGGTTTGCGCAATAACCACCCACACCGGTGCCGCCGATTCCACTCCAAATTCAATGTGATTCGCTGAGAGTTTACGGCTGGTAATCTTTGTAGCCGGCCGGGACAGATTCATCGCTCGGGTTCCGACAGCCTCTGCTCGAGCTGCTTCCGGCAAAAGGACCTGTTGCGCCAAATCGACGTTTCCACTGCGCAACATTGCCAGTGCCGCGTCGCCATCGACGAATACCGGTTCCTGCCCCGCCGTGATCAACGGTAACGCGTTTGTTCGCTCGGCCCATTCCGTAACGTTGGTTTGCGACGTTTGATGCGTTACGCCAAGAAAACCCAGGAGCTTGTCCGCTTTTTCGGCATTGATTCTGCCAGGACCATACAACAGCGCTTCAACATCGTTTTGCTCACATACCCTGAGAGTCGCCGCCCCATTGACCTTTGGCACATCCTCGAGAAGATTCAGATTCGACCACAAGGCTAGCCGTTTGCCCACATAGTCGGCTTCGGGTGATCGCACATGGCTCTCGAGCAAAGCAGCTTCCGCTTCAGGTGAAATGAAGACGCGTCCGCTGCCGAAATGTGGTGCGCCGTTTGGGCGCGCGTAACCCGGCGCAAGCAGGCGCGAAGGTAGCACCGGGTTCAAGCCAGGCATGTGCGTGGAAAAATCGATCCACAGCAGAATGATTATGCCAGCAGACGCTGTCAGGCGCAGCATTCGCCTCTGTGCCCCAGTAGCCAAAGCCACGCCTGTGATGAATCCCCCAAGACAAACCAATCGTACGATCAGATTTGTCCAAGCCGATCTGTCTTCCGCCAGTCCGGGCGTGCACCAATTCTGCGCGGCAAACGTCGCGCCCGTAATCGCAATCCCGACAGTATAACACCAAATCAACAGCCGGCGCAGACTCCGTTCACGTATTCCTTCCCCCTTGGTTGCAATTTCTTTCAAAGCGAATGCTGTCAACAGCGACGAAGCGGCCATTGTCAGAATCAAAGCCTTGACCGGGTATCGCACAAACGCAAGCGGCGGCAGCACGGCCTCTATCCAATGCCATGCACCCCCTTGTTCTCCAATCGCAAGCCACATTCCCAGAAATACCAACGCCAATAAAAACCATGCCATGGGCTGGCTTCGACCAGAGCACGTTGCCGCAACCATGGCGATAGTGCCGCACCCAAGATAAACCGAAGCGAAAAATTCCTGGCCGGGCTGGACAAGAAAACCTTGAATGTCACGAACCCTTCCAATCAACGGCGCAACCATGTTAATCAGCCCCTGCAACGGCAACGCCCATCGCTCTCCCACGGGCCCGGCCAAACGCTGTGAATGCTGAAGCAGGTCAAAAAAAGGCAGTAGCTGGACTGCGCTTGCGCCGACCGCGAGCCCCAACACCAAACCGATCCTCAATGTGGCCAGCCAGCTCCGCCGGTCATGCAAAACCCCGTGCAACGCCACGGCTGCAATAATCAGCCAGGTCAACAGAATGATCTCCGGTGCGCCGGACAGAATCTGCATTGTGGTAAAGATCACAGCTAACACGCTGGCGGACATTCCGCGTTTTGTTGCCTGCTCCGCAAATGCAATCACCCATGGCATCCAACCCAGCGCCGCCGTGTAATTCGGCCATGACAAACATGACATCGTTATCCCGTTGAAAACGAATATGGCGCCTGCAACCGCAGCGCCAAACCGGTCGCCTGTTTGTTGCTCTGCAAGCCGGCGCATCCCAACTCCCCCAAGCCAAAGGTGGGCCAGACAGAAAATGTTCAAAGACCACGGTACCGGCAAAAGCAGGTACAACAGCGACCCCGGGTAAAGGACCATTGTCCCCCATTGTGCAAGGAACGGCACGCCACAGTGGCTCAGCGGATTCCACAGCGGCAATTCACCCCGCCAGAATTGATCGCGGTGATACCACACCGTCGGCCATGCAAGCACGCCGAAGTCTCTGTGGAAAAAACTACTTGTTCCGAAAACCACTCCCGGGAATTGCGCAACCAACAGCAGCCCCAGCAGCACCGCAAACCTTGCCGGCGTGCACCATGCTCCGATTTCATCCGGGGCTGATTGCTTCGTCATTCAAGCGTTTCAACCTGCACACGAGGAATGCGTCGCCGCTGAAACCAGCCAACGCCAATCAGATCGTATATCCCGCGGAAAAGCCTGTTCCACACACCGTACTTCGAGACACCCGCAACACGTTGGCGATGCCTGACCTCGACCTCGCGTGTCTTCCAACCGGCGCCAGCGACCAGCACGGGCAAGAATCTGTGTAGCCCGTTAAAAGCCGGAATACCATCAAGCGCTGTCCGCTTGAAAACGCGCAGGGCACAGCCCGTGTCGCGAAAGTTGGTGTTGAGGACGGCATTCCTGACCCAGCGCGCAACTGCTGATGAAACCCGTCTGAGCCAGTTGTCCTGTCGTTTCAGGCGCATGCCCGACACGAAATCGAGATTGTCTCTCTGCAGCAGGGAAAGCATCCATGGAATGTCCGCAGGATCGTTCTGTCGATCCCCGTCCAGCGTCGCCACAAATGGGCTCGAACTCGAGACAAGGCCGGTCCACACCGCCGCGCTTTGACCTGCATTCTTGTTGTGCCGCAGACCGCGAACGCGCGGGTCCTGACGTCGGGCTTCTCTGATCCGGTTCCATGTCTCGTCGGTGCTGCCGTCATCGACGAACACGAGTTCCCATGCGAGCTCTGCCGAAGCCATTGCCGCGGCCACCTCCTGCCACAGCGGCAATACGTTCTCCTGCTCGTTGTACACGGGCACTATGATGCTCAAATCAACTCGCATCGTTGTCCGCGAAGCGTTTCATGCGCTTCATCAATGGCGTGCGGTCATCTTGGGAACATCCCGGGCGGAGGCGCGCCACCGAACTTGGCGATCATCTTCTGCAGTTTGCCCATCTTCTTCATCATTTGCTGCATCTGATTGAACCTGTGCAGAAGAGCGTTCACGTCCGACACTTTGACCCCGCTGCCGGCTGCAATGCGCATTCTGCGTCGCGCGTTCAGTATTTGCGGATTGCGCCGTTCCTGTGGTGTCATCGCGCAAATGATCCCCTCCATCCGCCTGAAATCCTTCTCGCCTTTGCTGAGGTCGGCGTGCTTTGCGATCTCGGCACCGCCAGGCAACAGGCCGACCAACTCTTCGAGGGGGCCGAGTTTGCGCATTTGACGAAGCTGCGCCAGAAAATCCTCGAGTGTAAACTGGCCTTTCCGCAGCCGCTCTTCCATTTCGAGTGCCTTTTGCGCGTCGATGGTTTCAGCGGCTCTCTCGACCAACGCTACCACGTCGCCCATGCCAAGGATTCGTTGCGCCATTCGTTCAGGATCGAACGGCTCGAGGTCTTCGAGTCTTTCACCAACGCCGGCGAGCTTGATCGGCTTGCCAACGACAGCTTTGAAACTCAACGCTGCCCCGCCGCGCGCATCGCCATCCAGCTTCGTGAGCACTGCGCCGGTAATGCCAAGGGCCTTGTCGAAATGCGTCGCCACATTGACGGCTTCCTGGCCGGTTGCCGCGTCGAGCACCAGAAGAATCTCGGTCGGCTTGACCGCGTCGCGCAACCGCACCAGCTCCTGAACCAACGGCTCGTCAATGTGCAATCGTCCTGCCGTATCGAAAATAACCACCTGCCGTTGGTTGGCCCTCGCGAAATCGATTGCGTCGCGCGCAATTACGAGCACGTCGTTTTCACCCGGCTTGGCAACGACCGGTACGTCGATCTTGCGTCCCAACGTCACCAGTTGGTCCACCGCTGCTGGACGGTAAACATCCGCAGCAACCATCATGGGCGCGCGGCCTTCCTTCTTGAGAATACGCGCCAGTTTGCCGCAGGTGGTTGTCTTGCCCGAACCATGCAATCCGATCATCAAGATTGCGCTGGGGGTCCCGCCGAGATTGAGCTGAACGTTGCCAGCTCCGAGCAATTCGACCAGTTCGTCATGGATTATCTTGATGACCTGTTGGCCGGGCTGAATGCTCTGGATAACCTCCTGGCCAATGGCTTTCTCGCGAACCCGTTCGACAAAATCGCGTGCGACCTTGAAATTCACGTCTGCATCGAGCAAAGCAACACGCACCTCGCGCAGCGCCTCTGCAATGTTCGAGTCTGAAATCCGCCCAAGCCCGCGCAGATCGCGGAAAACCTTCTGGAGCTTGCCCGTTAATGAGTCAAACATGCAGATCAGCCTATGAGAGCCCGAGTCTATTGACAAGCCCGGTCAACCCGGGTTAATTTTGCCCGGTCGTTTCCCTCGGGCCTGGTGGGATACCCAAGCGGTCAACGGGGGCAGACTGTAAATCTGCTGGCTTACGCCTTCACTGGTTCGAATCCAGTTCCCACCACCAAAACCAACGTCAGGTTCTCCCGCAAGTGGACAAATTCGAGGCGCCGACTCGGGCCCGTGTCTCGAGGGTCTTGGTGGTTTTGGGCGCAGGGCATTGCGATGCACGTGCAGCCGGGCGGTTTGTTGGCGTCTTGCCAAAAAGTCCTTGCGCAGTGTCAGTTTGATGCGTAGATTAAACGCACTTGGGCCGCGGGGTGGAGCAGGGGTAGCTCGTCAGGCTCATAACCTGAAGGTCGGTGGTTCGAATCCACCCCCCGCAACCAATTACAAGCCCCCGCAAGCCTAGCTCGCAGGGGTTTATTGCTTCTCGTTGCCAAACCGGCAAGCCCATGTAATCCCTGGCAATTCCCGGTCTTCTCAGGCACGAAAACCAAGCAT
>JAAYVR010000217.1 GCA_012517065.1 Verrucomicrobiota bacterium
AATATCAATCCCACACATAAGGCTTTGTCGCATTTCAGGCCGTGTTGCCTCAGGAACATCAGAAGTATAACGGTGATTATAGGGCCGAAGGCCCGCCTTATACCAGCCTGGGGCAACGCCCCAGGTACATGGGCCAGATCAGTGACAATAAGGGCTGAAAGCCCGCGCTAATCTCGAGTTACGGAGGCCAGATTTGCATGATTGAAACAGGCCTTACGATCGGTCGCCTGGTTGATGCGGCCGGGGACGGCCGCGCTCCCGGCGCCATTGCCTTTTCCAGCGCGTGCAGGAGCGCGGCCATTCTTGGCCGCACCCAACCGGTCAAAGTTCGGGCCCAAGATTTGCTTGATCGAAACAGAAGCACGATCGGTCATCGGATTGATGCGGCCGGGGACTGCCGCGCTCCCGACGCCATTGCTTTCTCCATCGCACTGCGGGAACGCTAGCATTCGCGCCCAATCGCCGAAAACGTCTGGAAACACTGTTCTGGCCGCTGCTATGATCTCTTCGGCGAAGCCGCTTATGGGAAAGACCACGCCTCAGCATACGTCTAGAGACAATAATTCGGTTTTGTCTCGTCGTGCATTCTTGAGGTCTGCCATGGCAACGGCCTGCATCTTGGGCTGCCCATGGCTCATCCCCCAAACGGTTTTCCCTCAAACCGCCAGATCTGCAGCGAGCAACCGAATTAACCTCCTGTTCATTGGCACGGGACGGCGTGGAATGGAACTGCTGAGGCTGTTCATTGCCCAACCAGATTGTCATGTCGCTGCAGTCTGCGATGTCGATCAAGAACACGCTGAGACTGCCAAGGATTTTGTGAATGACAGATACGGCACCCGTGATTGCCGTGTTTATTACGATTTCCGAGAGCCGTTGGCGCGATCTGATTTGGATGCAGCAGTAATCGCACTGCCTCTCCACTGGCACTCGATACCGGCCGTCATGGCTGCAAGAGCCGGGTTGGATGTTTACGCCGAACCGCCCCTGGCGCACACCATCAAGGAGGGGCGAACCATCTGCAAGACCATTGAAAGGTACGCACGTGTGTGGCAGACGGACACTTGGCGGCGTGCTGACCAGCGACTCCAGCATGCCGCTGAACTTGTGCGAAGTGGTGCAATAGGCGCCATCCAATCGGTCGAAATCGGCATCTCACACGGGCACGTTGATTGCGCCGGAACGGCTGGACAAGAAACACCAGCCAAACCACCGCCCGGACTTGATTACGACATGTGGCTTGGACCCGCACCGTGGGCGCCATACGCGCCAGCTCGTGTCCACGGCAATTGGCGATGGAACCTCGACTACGGCGGCGGACAGTTGATGGAATGGATTGGCCATTACATGGAAATCGTTCAGCTTGTGTTGGGCCTCGACACTACCGGGCCGACCGAAGTGGAAGGTTCGGGCGAGTACCCCGCAGCCGGCCTTTGGAACGCACCAACCACCTTTAGCATCCGCGCTCTCTACAGTACCGGCTTGACGATTACGATCGTCAGCGCACAAGGAATCCGAGAAGGAATTCTATGGAAAGGCGAGAAGGAATCCCTCCACATGAACAGGGACGGCTCCGTCGAATACCTGCCGAGATCGTCTCCGCAATTGGCAAAACCAAAAACTTTCGTTCCCGCCCCGGTCGCGCACGCCCGTGAATTCTTGGATTGCGCCAGATCACGGCGCTTAACAAGCAGCCCAGCCGAGTCAGCTCAGCGAGCCGCTACTGTAGGTCACCTCGGCCAAATCGCCATCCGTCTCGGCCGCAAAATCCGGTGGAACCCGATAACGGAAGAAATCATCGGCGACGACACGGCCGGCCGCCTTCTTGGAAAAAGCATGCGGGAACCATGGTACCTTTAACCACAACCCGACGCGCCTGTTGCCGAACGGATTGCTCTCGAGGACCGCAATCACCGCATCTCGGACTTGGCCTTCTCGTCGCTTGGGCTGTTCTGGCTGCAACCATCTGCTGCGTTGTGGTTATTTCGTCCGAGCCGATTACTCAAAGCGACCACCCAAGTGACCGCGAACCGCAGATTGCATCTGAGCAAGCCGTTCAGCATTCATCAGCAGGCCCTCAAACTGCAAACGATGTTGAAGACAAGCTGCTCGCCGACATCCAAAGCGAACTTCCCGTCGCAACCAAAACCAAGCTGTTTCAACAACTCCAACTCGTTGCAACACCACGCACCGTGCCCGTTCTTGCCAAAATGCTGTCCGACACCAACCTCTCACACGGAGCGCGAAGCGTGCTCGAAGTGCTGCCAGGTCAAGTGCCAAACATTGCTCTCTCGCGATCGCTCAATGAGACTCGAAAGAACCAGCTCATTGGCGTTATCGGGACGTTGGGGAACCGCCGCAGCCGTGATGCTGTGCCAGCGTTGATCCCAATGTTAACCAACACCGAAGTTCAGGTTGTGACAGCCGCCGTATCAGCGCTCGGTAAAATCGCAAGTGACGACGCACTGGCCGCTTTGAAAGGAGTCGCCTGCGCAATCGAGCCCCCCCTACTTTCAATCGACGCAAACGTAATACCGCTCGCACCACGGGTTCGGTACAGATTGAACATGGGAGTGGTGATGGACGCGCTGCTCGAGTGTTCAGAAGCAATCTCCCAACACGGCCAAACAAATGCCGCAGCCCAACTCTGTGCCCAACTCGCCGCATCAGAGGTGGCTCCATGGCCCGGGCGAGTGGCCGCAATCGCAGCCCTGACGCGAGTGGATGCTGCCCAAGCCATGCCTTTCGTTCTGAACATGCTGAAGCAGCAAAGCGAGGCTTTGCAGGCTCTCGGCGCGTCTGTGGCAAGAACCATGCCGTCTCCGGCCCTTGAATCGCTGTTCACAATACTTTATGCCTGCCCTGTTCATGCTCAGATAAGCGTTGTCGAGTCACTGGCGGATCGTGGTGATCCGGCCGTGGTTCCGTTCTTGCTCAAAGCCACTCGTTACCCGGACCCACGCGTGCAAGCTGCCGCTGCGCGGTCGCTCGCCAAATTCAACCCCAACACGGAAATCATCCAGCGCCTTGCTGAATTGGCTTCAGGTGAAGGACCACAAGCGAACGCTGCAATCGAAACGCTCGTGGCTTGGCCCCACGAAAAAGCCGATGCCACCATACTTGCTTCTTTGAGTTCCACAAACGATTCCATACTCGCCGGGTTAATATGCGCAGCCGGTCAACGCGGTCTTGTGGATGCTTTGCCCGCAATCGTTCGCGCGTCCTCGAGCGAAAACCCGCGATTGCGCCGCGCAGCCATTGAAGCTCTCGGCCGTTTGGGCAGACATCACGAGTTCGAGCTTCTCCAACAGCAGATCAGCAAATCCTCCTCCGCAATAAATCTGATGGCAATCGCCCAAGCATTGACCGAAATCTCACGGCGACTGAACCAGCCCGAAATGGCAGCGCGCTCGATTCTTGCAGTCTTGCCGGCTGCGGATGAACAGACACGGGTTGGCCTGTACGATTGCCTCGCTCGACTGGGCGGGACCACTGCACTCAATGCGGTGCGCCAAGCCACAGCCTCAGAGGATCCCACAACCAAAGAACACGCCTTAAACCTGCTTGCAAATTGGCCGGACACCAGCGCGTTGGACGAATTAATCGCAATCGCCAAGACCGAGTACAATCCCGCCTGCCGCGCAATAGTCCTGCGCGGAATTACCAATCTCATAGTTCGCCCCAGCGCACGAACACCGGACCAAACACTCGAAATCTACGCCCAAGCCTGGCAGCTCGCACTTACATCAAACGAAAAGAAACTCCTCATTCAAGGCTTGGCTTCACTCGGCTCCCCTGAAGCAACGAACATTCTCGGAAGCTGTTTATCTGACCCGGAACTTCAGGATGAAGCCGCAAAGGGCATTGTCCAAAGCATTGTCGGACTGTTCATCGAGTCCCCACTGAAAGCGAGGGAGCAAATCATCCAGTTCCGTTCGGCAAACCCGGCCCCGCAACTCCGCGCTGAGCTGGACGCACTGTGGAACCTCATTGCAAACCCAGCAAACGCAGTCAACACATGGCTGATTGCAGGGCCGTACGCGAGCGACGATCTCGGACTCGACCAGCTTCTCGAGACTCCGTTGTCTCCAGAAGAACCCACTGTCCCGGTCCAGTGGAATCCCGTGCCAACAACCGACGGTGTGCCGGTTGTCGTAATCGCGCCACCGCCGGCGAATCAAGTGGTGTATCTTGCCTCCTGCATCGTAAGCGACCGTGAACAGCGCGCAAAACTGCGTCTCTTGGCTCGTACGCCAGTCCGAATATGGCTCAACGATGTTCCGGTAGACGCCAAATTCGAAAGTCCGCTGAAACTCGACCTCCAACGACTAGCGGATGTCGCACTTCGAAAAGGGGAAAACAGGCTCGTTGTGAAACTGCCAGTCCCCAACAAGGGCGCGTTGCTCGCCTGCACTGTCCAGGCAACGAACCCTGTGCGCACCCAGCCTTTCACTAAATCCGACGTGAGATAGAGTGCCTATTCCTCCCCCGTCGTTCTCCGTCGCAAGGCAGAGCGCCCTGATCCCACTGTTTTCTAACGCGCTCCCGCGGATGCAGTGGGCGATGTTGGGCGCGAAGCGCTTCGAGTGCGGCAGCTTGCTGCCGCTGTGTTTCTATGCCCAAACAACGTGCCTGGAACCATATCGGCATGACGCCGAAAACAATGTGCCTGTCCCCATATCGCTACCATCGCAAGCAAAAGTGCGCTGATGCCGATGGCTTCTCACGCGCTCCCGCGGATGCAGTGGGCGTTGTTGGGCGCGAAGCGTTTGGAGTGCGGCAGCTTGCTGCCGCTCTGTCTTATACCCAAACAACATGTCTGTCCCCATATCGGCATCCGACTAACGGCCATGGCTGGACAACGCCATTCGGTTGGCAAACCCGCGGCAGAGTTGAACGTTGTACGTTGGACGTTGAGAGTGTCCATAGCTTGATCAGTTCGGTCTTCTGTCTGAGAACGTTCAACGTACAACGCTTAACGTGCAACGTTCAGAGGTATTAGTGCTCGATGAATGCTCGTTTCAAAGCCCCCTAAAGGCGGGACTCTAACAGCCGTGGGCGCAACATCGCCCGATGCGCGGAACAACCCATCGCCGCTAGAGTTCCGCGTTTACGCGGAACAACGCTATACCTTCCACAACACATGCACCAAAAACCCGGCCTCTTCAAAACCCCTTTCGCGTGTTCCGCGTTTTTCGTGGTTGAAACCAACCAAACCATCGGTTGCTCCTTCCCAAATCCGCTCGGTTCCATGACACTATTCCGCCCACCCCGTAAATCTCACCGCCTGACCAGACCACGGCACCCATAGACTCATTCCGATGAGAGTTCAGGTCGAGTGGGCTTGGATGGAGATTGTGCCAACCACGAAACACACGAAACACACGAAAACAATGCTGTGATAGTCCGGGCTTTCAGCCCTTGGATTGTGGAAAATGATGTCGAGATGGCCCTCGTCGTGGGGCTTCGCCCCACGCTGGTATGAGCCGCGCCTTTGGCGCTTCCATGACCGACCAAGACAACCACGTTGTCCATGGCAGCGTAGCTGATTGTGCCAGCCATAAACGCCCATGACTGTGTTCCAGACTGTTGGTGTTCGTGGACCACTAAGTCGAGGGCCGAAGGCCCGGCCCCATACCAGCCTGGGCCAACGGCCCAGGTGACAGGCCCAAGATCAGTATCAATAAGGGCTGAAAGCCCGCATCATGCACGTTTCCAGACGGTTAAGTGTTTGAGAACGTTCAACGTGCAACGCTCAACGTGCAACGTTCAGAGGTATTACTGCTCGATGGATGCTCGTTTCAAATCCGCCTAAAGGCGGGACTCCAACGGCCGTGGCTGGACAACGCCACTCGGTTGGCAAACCCGCGGCAGAGTTGAACGTTGTACGTTGGACGTTGAGAGTGTCCATAGCTTGATCAGTTTGGTCTTCCGTTTGAGAACATTCAACGTACAACGCTCAACGTGCAACGTTCAGAGGTAATACTCCTCACGGGGTGCTTCCTCTGAATGAACCTTTTGGTGTCTTGGTCTGTTCAGGCGGCGAAATGTCCGGACTGAACCGTCAGTACACCTCAACGTTCAAACCAGTCCGTGTCCGAACAACCTGGGCTATCTTGGAGAGCGTTTTCAGGGGAAGATGGCCACACTCGGGATGCATTGTCGGTCTTGTCGCGGAGTAAACCTGGACAAGTGAAATCTGCGCTCCTGCCTCCTTCAGTTCGCACAATCTCATCACGTACTGGTCGATTTCATCCTGGGACGGTTCCTGACCGCTGACTGACGGAAAAAGGCTTTGAATAACGATGGGCCGCTGCTTTCCCGTGAGAAGGATGTTTTCGAGAACTTTCTCGAAAGGCACCTTCGGCCGATTGATCCGCTCGATGTACGAGCGGCTTCCCCCGTCGAGTTTCAGCCACAGCTCATCTTGCGGTGTCAATGAATGAAGGCTGGCTTGAACCGCAGGTTGGTCAAGCCCAGTCGTGTTGGTCACAAGCACGATCTTGAAAAACGGCAGACCACACACCGCACGCAAGTGGACAACCGCGTTCACAGCCTCGCAAAACTTTGGAGAAAGTGTTGGCTCGCCGTCGCCGCTCAGCGCAACCTGCCGCGGTTTGAGCAAATCTGGCGGCAACCCCTTGAACGCAGCCAAATTGTGCAATCGACCCTCCGCCGCAAGCGTCAGCGTGGATCGCAGTTCCTCTACCATTACAGGCACTTCCAATTGATCGGCACACCCGGGAATCGATCGGTCCACCTCACAGTAAATGCATGAGAAATTGCACCGTTTGTCCGGATTCAGGTTCACGCCCACCGACAACCCGTTTGCGCGTGAGGACAAAACCACGTACACAAACCTGTTGTTCAGGAAATTCCGGGCGCACCCAAATGCCGTCTCAAACGCATTCCGCAACACAAGAGGGCCCTGCCCCCCGCCAGATTGCCCGCGGTGACCCGCAGCATCAGCAATGACATGCTTCCCGCCCATTTGACAGTGAGAGTCTTTTCCCCGACACGGTCAGCCTGCTTCCCCCCATTTGTGAAAGACTTAGCATTATTTGACTTGGCCAAGCCTTGTTTTTGGGCTTCATTCCGTGCTGTGCCAGTCAGATTCTCAGACCGCCGGCACGCACCAGCACCAGAACCGGCAAATTTGATTGACTCCGACGTTGCATGTGTTATCAGAGCTACAACAGTCCGGGCCGCCTGCCACACCATGAGAATTCAGCCTGAACTCGAGTTTGTGCCGAGCGGCGGTTTGTGTGCACGCCGCCTAATCTGTACCCATAGGTCGCGACTGAAGACGTCGTGCCAGCGACTCACATCTCAAAACGCCGTTCACCACAACCGGACCGGCCAGATGCATGCGAACGTCGTTTTGCCAACGGCGACACCACTGCTGCTGCTGACGACATAAACACGGCCGGTCATGACCGACAATGGCCGCCAGATCTTCGCATGCGAGAGTTCTTTGCCCAACAACCAGTTCTCAACCCAGCCCAACTAGATGAACTTCCAAAACATCTTGCTCGTAGCCAACGGACAGCACGACCCAAACATGCTTTACGCCACGGGTTTGATAACGCCAGGCCCCGCCATCTATTTTCGCCACCAAGGCTGTTGCTACTGCGTCCTCAGCGACAATGAAATCGGCCGCGCATCTGAGCTGGCGCCAAATTGTCACCCGATTTCGCTGATCCGTTGCATGCGGCGAATCCAGCGCGAGCAAGGCAACCCGCCAACAATCGCCAGAGTCATCCATCTGCTCGCCAAAGAACGGCGAATCAAAAAGTTCATTGTGCCCGAGACATTCCCATATGGCCTGGCAAAGGATTTGCGGAAATTGAAGCTTCGCCTGAAGGTCCGCCCCGGTCCGCTCTTCTTCGCAGAGCGCGAATTCAAAAGCCCGGATGAGGTGAAGAAGGTCAGTGCCTCGATAATGATGGCCGAGGTTGGCATGGCCGAAGCTATCCAGGCGCTCAAGAACTCAAAGATCGGCAAGGACGCCAAACTCGTTCATCGCGGTTTGCCGCTCACCGCCGAACGTCTGAGATCAATCATCGACACCGCAGTGTTTCAGGCCGGCGGGCTTCCCAATCAGACAATTGTCGCCTGCGGACGCCAGTCGTTTGATTTCCAGAAATGCGGCGCCGGACCGCTCCGTGCGAATCGACCCGTGGTCATCCGAGTTCTTGTTCGATCACAAAAGACGGGTTACCACGGCGTGATAACACGCACGTTCGTGAAAGGCCACGCGTCCGAACCGTTGCGTCGCATGCACGAAACCGTGCGCAGCGCCCAGGACCTTGCGATCAACACCTTGCATGCGGGCACGATGGCATCCGATGTCCACCTAATAGTCCAGAAGCATTTTGAACAAGCCGGCTATCGTACATCGCGGTCCGGAAAGCACTGCGCAGGGTTCTTGCATGACACAGGAAACGGCCTGGGCCTCGAAATCAGTGAACCACCCGCCATAAACGCTGAAAACCAAAGCGCCCTGAGACCCGGTCATGTCGTTGCAATTGGACCTGGTTTGTACTACCCGCAAATCGGCGGGGTCCGACTCGAAGACGTGCTCGTCATCACAAACAACGGCCCGCACAACTTGACCAGATTCGAGAAAACACTCGAGGTGTAACCCCGAAGCCTCACCGGCCAGCTCCCCTGATTCACCAGTGGCTTCAGCCAGATCACATTTCCGCAGCCCCCAGATTTTCCAGTTCGCCGCAGCCAGAACCAAAGTCGCAGCCGCGGGCGCAGCATCGCCCAATGCGCGGCACAACCGATCACCGCTAGAGTTCCGCGTTTACGCGGAACACAGGCAGTTCACTGAACAGTGCTACTGGTGAGTTTCATGAAACTGTTCCGCCTAAAGGCGGGACTCTAACGGCCGTGGGCGCGGCATCGCCCGATGTGCGGGACAACCCATCGCCGCTAGAGTTCCGCGTTTACGCGGAACACCGCTTGACCTTCCACAACACAAGCACCAAAAACCCGGCCTCTTCAAAACCCTTTCGCGTGTTCCGCGTTTTTCGTGGTTGAAACCAACCAGACCATCGGTCGCTCGTTCCCAAATCCGCTCGGTTGTATGACACTATTCCGCCCAGCCCGCAAATCTTACCGCCTGACCAGACCACGGCCCCCAAAGATTCATTCCGATGAGAATTCAGGGCGAGTGGGCTTGGATGGAGATTGTATCAACCACGAAATACACTAAACACGCGAAAACATCGCTGTGGTAGTCCGGGCTTTCAGCCCTTGGATTGTGGAAAGTGATGCCGAAATGGTCCTTCTCGTGGGGCTTCGCCCCACGCTGGTATGAACCGCGCCGTTGGCGCTTCGATGACCGACCAAGACAACCGCATTGTGCATGGCAGCGTAGTTGATTGTTTCAGCCATGAACGCCCTTGACTGTGTTTCAGACCGATGGTGTTCGTGGACGAATGACTCGAGGGCCGAAGGCCCGGCCCATACCAGCCTGGGCCAGCGGCCCAGGGGACAGGCACCAGATCAGTATGATAAGGGCTGAAAGCCCGTAGCACGCACGTCTCCAGACGGTGAAGTGTTCGAGAACGTTCAACCCACAACGTACAACGTTCAACCGGACCGCGGGTTTCACGATCGAATGGCTTTATGCGCCCGCGGCTGTTGTCGCGGTGTGTCGGAAAGACCTCAGCACTTTTTCGGCGACGTCATCGGTCCGGGCCTTTTGCTGAAGTCGCCTCGATATGGAACACCTCCCGCAGTTCAGTTGAAACAGGGCTGTTATCGGGATTTGTCGCCATAATGTCGCGCATGTACGCCCACCAACGCCGACAAACTTCTGTATCCGCTATCGACTGCCACTCGGCTTCGTTCTCACATTCAACATAACCAAACAATTGCCGTTTGTCCGGATGCAGAAAAATCGAGTAACGCTGAACCCCGTGCTCGATCAAGACCTGTTCGAGTTCAGCCCAAATTGGATTGTGTCGCCTCTCATACTCGGCTTCAGCACCCGAATTCAGATACATCACGAAGGCTTTTCTAGTCATAAGAACCTCGTGCCTCATAGTGACCAAAACTCACAAGGATCAAAAACACATAATCACCGAAACCCCGCGAGGTCGCAAACCAAAGACAGTGCTCGCGTTTCGTCGCAAGCCGCGCGTTGACACCTTCAATTGACAACACTAGCCTGCAGGCCGGTGTCGCGATTGCCTTTCGAATTGATGTTGGCCCTCCGCTACCTGCGTCCCAAAAGGACGTTCGTGTCGGTTGTCACCGTCATTTCAATCGTCGGTGTCATGCTCGGCGTCGCAGTCCTCATAGTCGTGATAGCCGTAATGACAGGTTTCGACCGCCAGTTGCGCGACCGTATCGTCGGATTCAACGCGCACTTGCGAATCGAAAAGGCCGAAGGCGCAATGAGCAATTACGAATCGGTGATGAAACTGGTTTTGGCGAACCCTCGCGTCAAGGGAGTTGCACCATACGTCCTCGGCCAAGTCATGGTCAAAACCCAGCCTGAACACGGCGGTTCACGGTATTTTGTGCCGCTGGTTCGCGGTATTGTCCCCGAACACGAACGCTCGGTCAGCACCCTCTTGGACCACGTCGAAGAAGGCACCAACGATTTGCGCGGATACAAGCTCCTCATGGGCCGGCAGCTTGCGCTCAACCTTGGCGTTGGACTCGGCGACGCACTCGCTCTTTACTCCGTTAAACAATTCGAGGAATGGGACACCGGCCGCAAGCGTGGCGATGAGGAAGCGCCCCTGGCTGAAGACTACACCGTGTCCGGCATTTTCAATCTTGGGTTTCACGATTTCGATGCCGCGTTCATCATCTGTTCACTCGCCAATGCGCAAGACCTGTTCAACCTCGGCAATGATGTGCACGGTCTGCTGGTGGCATTGCACAGCCCTGACGAAGCCGGCCAGGCAAAGTCGGAATTGCTGGCAACGCTTGGCGGCGCCTACCTGATAACCACATGGATGGAAGAGAACTCGACGATCCTGGAAGCTCTGGTTGTCGAGAAAAACATGATGTTTTATTTGCTGTTTTTCATTGGCTTGGTGGCCGCGTTCGGCATCTGCAGCACGCTGATTGCTTTCGTGGTGCAGAAAACAAGGGAAATCGGAACACTTCGGTCACTGGGTGCCACAGGCACACAGGTCATGTTGGTTTTCCTCAGCCAGAGTTTGGTGCTCGGTGCACTTGGTGTGGCCTCCGGCTTCGGCCTGGGTCTGTTGGCCGTGGCGTATCGGAATGACTTCTTGTCTTTCATGCGGCGCATGACAGGCTTTGAACTGTTTCCAGCCCAGGTTTACAACTTCACCGAACTACCTGCGGCGTTGGCGATTTCCGACCTCGTTGTCATTTGCGGTGGATCATTGCTGATTTGTCTGTTGGCCGGCCTGATACCCGCATGGAAAGCCGGCAGACTGCGACCAGTCGAGGCCCTGCGCCATGAGTGATCGTTCCGGACATAACAACTCCGCCTTGCTTGCGGCAAGCAACCTTCACAAGACCTACAGATTGGGACGCAGAGATTTGCCAGTTTTGAGGGGCGTTGACCTTGAACTCGAACACGGAAGTTTCCTTGCCCTTCGCGGCGCATCAGGCGCAGGCAAAAGCACCCTCTTACATTTGCTCGCCGGACTGGACACACCAACCGCCGGTGAAGTGTATTTCAATGGAACCAGCCTTGCGCGGTTGTCAGAACGCCAGCTCGCAATTCTCAGAAACCGCAAAATCGGATTTGTCTTCCAAGCCTATCATTTGCTCCCGGAACTTGACGCGCTCGAAAACGTCTGTGCTCCAGCAAGGATCGGACGCATGCCAGCCAAGGAAGCCGAAGAACGCGCACGGGCACTTCTAAAAAGAGTAGGCCTCGGCGACCGACTCGATCATCGTCCCAGTGAACTTTCCGGCGGCGAACAACAACGGGTCGCTATTGCCAGAGCGCTCATCAACGATCCCGAACTGATACTCGCCGACGAGCCAACGGGCAATCTCGATTCCGCAACAGGACGAGAAATAATTGACCTCTTGTGCGAATTGCACGCTGAGCGCAAAACAGCGCTGCTGATAGCAACCCACGACGCCAGTGTCGCCTCGCGCGCTCCTCGAGCGCTAATCCTCGCCGACGGTCGCATCGTGTCTGCCGATCCCATTTCCTGATCCGCAGCACAGCGCCCCCGCAACCGAATGGTCACAGCGAGATAAAAGTCTTTATGGCAGGGTCAGCACCCCGCCGCCGCTGCCCGGGACACTTCGTCGCCCTCCGGCTGGCGATAGGTTCGGATGGATGAATGAACCCCTGCAATACAAGAGCATCGAACAACCACAGAGTTCGGGGTCCTCGCACAAATTCCATGACGTGGCAGTACAACGGTGTGCCGCCGCTGATCTGCACATTCGCGAAGTTTTATCTTGACGCATCATCGCTGTTCTGTGATTCTGATCACTCTGAGAGAGAAACTCTCGTGAGCACGTTGTGCAACATAAACTGAAAGGAGAGATACAAGACTATGGGCGATACTGTACCAATCCCTAACAAGCCGCTAAGCATTGAGATTCCAATAGAATTCCTAAAGGAGTTCAAAAATACCCCAAGAGTTGTCATACGGCACCCATGGGTTGTGGGGATTCCGGTTCCTGACCTCTTGCTGCAGAGGCTTGCTAATGACCCCAGAGCATTCGCCGCTCTGTCCAAGAAGTTCGACGTAATGCTTGTGCCGAAGTGATAGCTTTAATTCGACCAGCGAGTCGGCAGGTTCATTGATTCCTCAAGGAGGAGCATTGTCGAAGGGTACAATCTCTAAGGCCGTGTATGGGGGACCCTCCGACTGAATCGAATAATCGAGGCGGAGGGGCCGTTTTGCCGGAAATGCCTTTTCTGGCAAACGTTGGTTTGTTGTTGACTTACCGATGCCAGGTGAAGTGTCCCCACTGCATCCTGAAGGCGGGACCTGATCGCCACGAGTCCATGGCCAGAGAGGACGCTCTGGCATGGGTGCGGCAAATCGCGGCATCAGGGCAAGTTGCAGTCCTCGCGCTAACGGGAGGGGAGCCATTCATCGATTTGGAAACCCTGCAGGTCGTGTCCGAGACTGCGGCTCAATGTGGGCTTCTGGTCTCGATAGTTACCAACGCCTATTGGGCTCGGGCCTATTCCGAGGCGTTGAAGGTTCTCCGGCAGCTTCCGTCAGTGCACTTTTTGCAAGTGAGCACCGACATCTACCACCAAATCTCAATTCCGATAGCTCACGTTCAGAATGCGGTGAGAGCAGCCAACGAGCTTGGAATCCCTTATACAGTCTCGGTGTGTACCGAGAACGAAAGCGAACCCGCATACATCAGGACTGTCGAGGAACTGCGCAGCTTTTGTGAACCGGGGTCCGTTCGCACCGCAATCACGTTCCGTGCGGGGCGAGCAGCTCAATCCATATGCCAAGACAGCTTCTCGCTCAGCCCCGAGCCTCCCAAGTCGGCTTGCACCGCAGCCGCTTCCCCAATCGTCTTCCCGGACGGCAGAGTCATAGGATGTATTGGGCCAGTAATTGACCTTGATGTTGACCATCCGTTGTTGCTGGGTTCCCTCAGGAAGGCTTGCCTGAAAGACGTGTTTGACCAGGCAGAATGCAACGCTGTGCTTCATGCTCTTCGGATTTGGGGGCCGCACAAACTGATTCAAATGGCCCTCCACGCGGGATTGAAGAATCATTTGCCGACGCAGTACGTTAGCAATAGCACATGCAACGCCTGTTTCGCGCTCATGGCTGATCCGGTCATTCGAAACTACTTGCTGGAATTGAATCGGGACCACGAGTTCATGCGCAAAGTCGCGTATGCGCGCGTTTACTACCTCGGCGAAGACGCCATGCTCCGCCGACTTAACCCTGAAATCTCACCGGGCTGAATGAACGGGTGAATTCGAGAGGTTAGCCGGTGATTTCCATGTTAGAAACTCGCGGTTGTTATTGAAAACGCTGGCATTGAGCTCTCAACCGCTGCGCGCCGATGCATGCCGACTGTCAAAGGCCCATCCCATTCTCCACCACGGCCAACATATTTCGGGCTCGCTCTTCTTCATGCTCCTGCACCTCCAGGTTGCATCGCCCCTCGAGTCCCGGCTCTTCGTTCGCACAGGGAGCAACAACGACAGAGTTGATCCCGAACCTCTCCAAAGCAGTCTTGAAGAAGACAGCCTGCGCCCGTGTGTCGTAAGTGCGTACTATTTTCATTTTCATATCTCCTGCGCCCTACGGGCTATGATGCTCGCAGCGATGCCCCGCCCCGTCAACTTGGCCGTGCGAGTTTCTGCGCCAGGCTAGTCTTGGACAGGGCGAAATTGAATCGTCCCGCTTCCGAGTCGCAGAGCCAATCTGCCCGCCCAGAGTGAGCACCAGTATTGGACAGCAAAAAGCAGCATGCAAAGAATGCATACCGCCACAACCCCAGCGCCCCACGACCTGATCCCAAGCATCTTCGCAAAAAGCTCCGCTGCTGATCTGTCCTGCAAGGCCAGAAAACCGATCGGCAATGCAGCGCCTGACGTCATCAGCGCTGCAAAGAACGCAGTTCGCCGCAATCCGCGCTCAGCACTATCGCCCGACGGTTTGTGGACTTGTCTGCGCCCAGCATAAGCCCCGGCCACAAGCCCCAACGCAAATGTGCCTACAGGCAGTCCCATAAATGACGCCACGGCTAGCACGCATAGCGCACCGTACAGTATCGCCAGCAACCACATGCGCGCTGCGTAGAACCCGCGAACCCAACTCCTCAGAAACAAGACGTCCAGGACAATTCCGATCAGCAACCCGACAAAAGCCGCTCCGGCAATTGTGCTGACAGATATCCCACCCACGTAGATGTGAATTAATGCGGCAGTCCACCAGCAAACCACAAAACTCAACCACACGCAGGCGCCCCCAACCAGGATGCCAACAATCGTGCTTTCCAACTTGCTCATGTGCTCGGTGCTCGACAAGCCGACCAGCCGGGAAATCTCACCGCAATGAAGCGTTGGGTGTCTTCGACCGGTCGATCGGTGCGATTTCCGGGCCAACGCGCCTGTTCACTCTACCCGCGCGCGCCAGAAACTTGTCGCCTGGGTGGGCCATTCGAGCTCTACTTCCTGAGTCTCATTCGTCAACGTGAGCGCCGGCAACGCTGTCACATTCTGAAAAGTCAGTAACGAACTCTGTTCCACGTAAACTCGACGTCCCACCTCGCCTTGGATTCGCAACTTGAGTTTCTTATCAACGGCGAGGAGCGTCAATGTGGGCGGTTTGGGCGGGAGACTATCGTCACTTAGATCCGGTATTTTATCGCCATCGGAGTCGTTCGGATCGAATATGTGAACCTCGTAGATTTGATACTCGGCGGTGGCCGGGGTCTCGGGCATGCCATCCTCGGTGGCCAGCACACCGAAATAGTTGGTCCGCGTCCCGCCACGATACAGGTTGTATTCCATGTCGATCGAACTGTACCACTGGATTTCTGCGCCTGATTCTTTTGCCCACGATACAGCGTCGAAACTCAATTCGTCCGTGTCAATTCTTTGCAGTTCCCAAGGTCCTTTGAGGCTGCCTTCCTGGCCCTGGCGCTGCAGATTCACAGTGCAATGAATATTTGTGCCGGCGACCACGTAACTGAGCGTGCCGCGGTAATCAAGAACCTCAAAAGCATGCTTGAAGGTCATGTCGATCCCAAAGTCCGGAATCCGGAGCCGGAGTGTGCAGGTCCCAACGGCAGAACCAGCGTCTCTGTCCCAGGTCATATCGACCGTTCCCGTGTAAACATCAGCACCATCGTCGAAATACACTTCGCCTGCCGATTTGGCAGCGGTTACCGCATGATCCACTTCGAAAAAATCTGATATGCCATTCCAATTGCTGTCGCCCGGATCTGCAATGTCCATGTCGCAGTAAAGCGGCACTGGTTCGTCGGGGAAAACAGGGTCAATAAACATCAGGTATGTGGAACGATAATGTGCCGAGGCCGGGTCTTCGTTAATGCCGATCTCGTCGTTGATCGTGCCGTCCATCAATGTAGTTGCGGAAAGCGTGTACGTCTGGCCAAGCACTTTGAGCTTTGCCGGATGCAACATCACCGATGAACAGTGCAATATCATCTGGGCATCAGCCGCCTCCACGACACATTCGGCCCCCAAACTGACAACGCCAGCCAAAGCAAGACTGCAGAGCAACTTCATGAGCCAAGAATACAAACTCGATTGTGCACGTGCAAACGAAACATGCAGATGCCAATGCAATTATGTCACCCACCAAAACGCAAATGGCGTCGCCAATACTCAACTTGCGATCGACGTGGCAAACAGCGCGCAATCCCATTCGCAAGCCAGCAAACCGATCCACACCCGAAATCACTGTTCCACCGACCCCGTATTTCGGAGCCCGGCGCCATTGCCTTTTCCAACGCGTGCAGGAGCGCGGGCATTCTTGCTCGCCCCCAGCCGGTATATGTTCGGTCGTCAGATTTGCGTAATCGAAAAGGGTCATACGATCAGTCATCGGGTTGATGCGGCCGAGGACGGCCGCGCTCCCGGCGCCGTTGCTATTTCCACCGCGTGCAGGAGCGCGGGCATTCTTGCCCGCCCCCAGCCGGTCAATGTTCGGTCGTCCGATTTGCCTGATCGAAACGGGTCCTACGATCAGTCATCGGCCTGATGCGGCCGGGGACGGCCGCGCTCCAGGCACGCCAAGCCATGGGGACAGACACGTTGTTTTGGTCCACCGGCAAGCCGGCGTTCGGACGCGTGAGTTTCCGTTAGCGAAACAGGTGTGAAACCGGCCGCATATGCTTTGAACCGTCATGAGGTTTCTGGCACAGTTCTTGGGAAAGCGTCCTTATCGCACGCAACATGTCCGACAAATACACAACTCAGGTGATCGAACGAACAGCAATGATGCACATTCCCACACCGACGGTTTCAATGCCCTCTTTTAACCCCGTCCTCGCTCTGCTTTGCTTCTGTGCTCTTTCACTCGGTCTCCCGAACCTTCTCGCTGCTCAGGACATTCTCATAGCCGATTTCGATGGCCAGGATTACGGGGAGTGGAAATCAACCGGCGACGCCTTCGGCCCCGGCCCCGCCAAAGGCACCCTGCCCGGACAAATGACAGTGGACGGATACAAGGGATCCGGCCTGGTCAATTCATTCTATGGCGGCGACGGGTCAGTTGGAACTCTCACCTCGCCCGAATTCACCATCCAGCGCAAGTACATCAGTTTCCTGATCGGAGGCGGCAAAGACTCCGAGCGAACCTGCATGAACTTGCTCATCAACGGACAGGTCGTCCGCAACGCCACAGGCCCAAATGACAAACCAGGTGGCTCCGAAAGACTCGAACCCGAGTTCTGGGATGTAAGCGAATTTATCGGCAAAACAGGCATAATCAGAATTGTTGACTCTGCAACAGGTGGCTGGGGACATATCAACGTCGATCACATCATTCAAACCGACCAACGCCCGCCCGGGATGCGGCGCAACGCAAAGACCACATTCAAATCCGAAAAGCGTTACCTCAACTTCCCAATCAAGAACGGCGCAATCAAACGGACTGTCACTGTGGCCGTTGACGACCAGCCGGTCGTCACAAATGAAATCGAGTTGGCCGATGCCACCCCCGACTGGTGGGCTTTTATGGACATCTCAGATTGGCGCGGCAAGACGATCAGCGTAACGGTGGAGAAACTGCCCGATGATTCGAATGCCCTCGCCCAGATCGAGCAATCAGACGCCATCAAGGGCGGTGAAAACATCTACCGCGAACCTCTCCGAGGCCAATTCCACTTTTCATCCAAACGCGGCTGGAACAACGACCCCAACGGCCTTGTGTTCTACAACGGCGAATACCACCTCTTTTACCAGCACAACCCTTACGGTTGGAGCTGGGGCAACATGCACTGGGGCCACGCCGTAAGTCGTGACCTCGTTCATTGGCAAGAATTGCCAGACGCGCTTGCGCCCGACCGACTCGGCCCCATGTTCAGCGGCAGCGCAGTCGTAGATTGGCAAAACACCACTGGATTCGGACGAAACGGCCAGCCGCCGTTGATACTAATCTACACCGCAGCGGGCAATCCGACTGTTCAGTGCATCGCTTTCAGTCTGGATGGTCGCAGTTTCGCCAAGTTCGATGCCAACCCAGTTCTCAATCAAATAACCGGCGGCAATCGCGATCCGAAAGTCTTTTGGCATGCGCCATCGAAAAGATGGATCATGACGCTGTACGTCGAGTTGAACAGAACCCACACCATCCATTTCTTCAGCTCGCCCGATCTCAAAAACTGGACCTACCTGAGTCGTACAGACGGTTTCTTTGAATGCCCGGATTTCTTCGAGCTGCCAGTGGATGACAACCCTGCCAACAAGAAATGGGTCCTCACCGCCGCAAGCAGCGAGTACATGATCGGCACCTTCGACGGCACAAAGTTCGTCCCCGAAACACCCAAACTGCCGGGCCATCGCGGACGCGGATTCTACGCCGCCCAAACTTTCAGTGACATCCCCCCAAGCGATGGCCGGCGCATCCAAATAGGCTGGTTCCAAACCGAAACACGCGGAATGCCTTTCAATCAATCAATGACCGTGCCGCTCGAACTCAAATTGATAACCACCTCCGAAGGACCACGCTTAACATGGACCCCCATCAAAGAGCTGCACATCCTGCGCACAAACACGCATCTCCTCACATCCACAAAGCTGACACCTGAAAGCGCCGATCCCCTTGCAAATGCCAAAGCCCAATTGGTCGAAATCCGCGCTGACTTCGAGCCGGACAATCAAAGCATCCTGCTCTTTACAGTCCGCGGCGCACAGATTTCTTATGATGCCCGGACCCAGAAACTCATTGTTAATGGCCATGCTGCGCCCGCCCCGCTCTTAAACGGAAGACAGAATCTCGTCATATACTGCGACCGAACAGGACTCGAGGTTTTCGCCAGCGGCGGATTAACCTATGTCCCAATGCCGTTTCAGCCTGCACCTGACAACCTGAGCCTCAGCCTCAAGACCACCAACGGCCATGTGAACGTGACCAGGATTGAAGTTCACAACCTCGAGTCTGCCTGGCCGCAACAGTAGCGCCATCTGTCCTACGCTCGTACAGGAGCGCGGCGATTCTTCGCCGCCCCCAGCCCATGCATGTTCGCTCGTCCGATTTGCCTGATCGAAACGGGGCGTACGATCGGCCATCGGCCTGATGCGGCCGGGGACGGTCGCGCTCCCGGCGCCATTGCTTCCTCCACCGCGTCGATAGGAGCGCGGCGATTCTTCGCCGCCCCCAGCCGGTGTATGTTCGGTCGTCAGATTTGCTTGATCGAAACGGGTCCTACGATCAGTCATCGGGCTGATGCGGCCGGGGACGGCCGCGCTCCCGACGCCATTGCCTTTTCCACCGCGTGCAGGAGCGCGGCCATTCTTGGCCGCAGCCAGCCGGTCAACGTTCGGTCGACGGATTTGCGTGATTGAAACAGGTGCAAGATCGGTCGTCGGTCTGATGCGGCCGGGGACGGCCGCGCTCCCGAGCGCCGTTGCCTTTTCCACCGCGTGCAGGAGCGCGGCCATTCTTGGCCGCAGCCAGCCGGTGGATGATCGGTCGTCGGATTTGCGTGACCGAAACAGGTGCAGGATCGGTCATCGGGCCCATGCGGCCGAGGACGGCCGCGCCTGTTATCAACGAAGAAAACCTGGCGATTGCCCGAAAGCGCGACTATGGCTACCGTCAGAGGAACAATGCGACGTTCCAAGCACAGGCACGTTCAAAGTCCACCTCAAAGCGCAAGCCAGCCAGCGCCCGGCGCTCAATTGCTCGAACAACGACGCGCCACGGGTCGAAGCCAACTACCAGCACAAGTAGCCACGGCCCAGTTCTCCACACGGATTCCATGGACCACATTGATTCTGGCCGTACTTGTCTGGGTTTACGTCTGCTTCTGGATTCATCCGCCGCTCTTGTACGATCATGCGTGGAAACCATTTTACATGGAAAAAGCTTTCTTTGCCCGAGCCCTCAGTCAGCCGGGTGGTCTGGTCGCTTATGCCGCAGCCTTCCTCTGGCAACTGAACCAATTTTCTGCTGCAGGAGCGCTGGTAACAGCGGCGATGATCGGACTCCTCGGCTCTGCCGCAGCCAAAACGGTGCAACGCAACGCAATCGTAGTACCTCTATTCGCCGTCATCCCGGGTGTGGCGATTCTTCTGATGGAAGGCCGGTATGCGCATGGAGTGTACGACGTCGGCCTTGGCGCATTTCTGTCAGCGGGTGCGTGGTTCATGTGGAAGCGATTCGGCCAAGCAGCCGACTGGCGTTCAGTGGGTCTGGCCTTGGCAATTTCTGCGGCTGTCTATTGGCTGGCTGGCACAATCTTTGCCGCGGTTTTTGCTCTGTCCACAAGCATCACTGCAACGCGGTGGAAACGCTCGGTTCTGGGAGCATGGCCGTATTGGCTTGTGACTGCAACGTTGCTTGCCGTCGGCGTCATCAACTCGCACCAGGTTGCCAGGGAATTCATCGCAGGCCGACCAGACATCGTGGCCATTTTGGCAAGAGTACTGATTTATTTGTACCTACCGGCCATCGCCGGTCTTGCTCGACAGATGCCAGACACGTCTGAGTTCTCCAAGCCGCCGCATTTGGCCGGGGCAGCATCACACAGTCCAGAGAAAGAACCACCCACCGCCATGCCGTTTGTCCGACGGGATGGATTCGTGTTTGCTGCGACACTGCTCGTCGCCGCCGTTGTTCTCTGGCTCACGTTTGACAGACAAACAAGACTCCTTGGTTCAGTGAGGCTCGCCGCACTGGACCATCAATGGGAATCAGTCCTGGCGCTGGCACGGCAATTGAAAACCGAGCCGACACCGGTCGTTCGTCTCGCCATTGCACGGGCGCTCTATCATCAGGGCAAATTGAACAAGGAACTGTTCGCTTACCCACAACGCAAAGGTGTCGAAGTATTGCCATCCCTGCGTGAGGGATTGGAGGTTTGCCGTTTGCTCGCCGACACAATGATTGAACTGGGACAGGTAAACCTGGCTGAGCACTTTGCCCATGAATCCCTCGAGCTCGAAGGCGAACGACCCCGCACACTGTGGCAGTTGGGACGTATCTATGTTCTCAAGGATCAGCCCAAAGCCGCCGCTGTGTTCTTGAAGCGGCTCTCCCTGGTTCCATTTCACAGAACCAGAGCACTCCAGCGACTCAAAGCTATGGAACTCGATCCAACTTTATCGTCAGAACCAGACATCTCGCCTGTCCGCCCGTTGCGCGTTACAAATGACATTGCCGACAGCGGACTGCCAACGGAGGTTGTGGTCAGACAATGTCTAGGGTCAAACAGACGCAACCGGATGGCCTTCGAGTTCATGCTCGCACACTATCTGTTGGAAACAAACCTCGAGCAAGTGGCCAAAAACGTCGAGTTCCTCGGTGATTACGGCGTTTGGGAAACACCGCGTCACGTCGAGGAAGCCCTTCTGTTGCGCGATTCTCTTGCTGGCACAAATCAAACAACATCAAGCCGCCCAACGAGCGCCCCCGTCGCCCAGAGATTCGAACTTCTAAGAAAAACCCTCCGGGCGAACAACGGAAAAGTCGAAGGCATCGAGGACGTTTTAATACGGGACTTCGGCGATACCTACTGGTTCTATCACCTCTTTGGGCGAACGTTCGGTGCCAAGGTCAGAACATATAAGCCTCCGAAATGAAAAACGCGCTTGTCAAAAAATCCTGACCGCCGCGCTGGAGTTCAACCAACCGACAAACGCTGCCCCTAAGGTTTCAACGAAGGCAGCACGGGCCTTAATGTTGCATCGATATCCGCGTACTTGGACGCTGCATCACTTTGCGCTGATCTGCCCCGCCAAATACTGCGAAAGGCCCATTTGCGCTATCTGATCACGCTGTGCCTCCAGCCAGTCAATATGCGCCTCCTCGTCTTCAAGGATCGACTCGAACAGGTCGCGCGTGCCGTTGTCGCCGAGCTCGACAGCCACGCGAATGCTTTCGTTGTACGCCTTGACGGCGTCCAGCTCGGAGGTCAGATCGTTTTCGATTTGAGACGGTACGTCCTTGCCGATGAGAATCTTTTGCAGCTGACTCACAATGGGAGTGCCTTCGAGGAAAAGGATTCGCCCAATAATCTTTTCGGCATGTTTCATCTCCTCGATGGCGCGTTTCTCGATGGCCGAGTGCAGTCGATCGTAGCCCCAATTATCGCACATTTCGGAATGCACCATGTACTGGTTGATGGCGGTTAGTTCCTCACTCAAGCGAGCGTTCAGCAGTCCCAATATTTTCTCGTGTCCTTTCATGCGCCCCAAGATACCTTCCGCCATCCACTTTGCAACTCCACAGGCAGCTTAGCAGAAACCAGAGACCAAGTGATGCGGACCGCAGGCAGAAGTCTGGGAACGGCAAACAGGAGGCAAGAGACGGGAGACATGGAAAAGCAAGCGGATCGGGTTCGGTCTGTTGACTGTCAACCCGGAATTCCCACTTGATTGAACGCACTGGTGTGCCACGACTGTTGGCCAACGAAACTTCCGCATCAGGTGAGGGAGCCGATTTTCAATAGCTTCAGCACCGGTCGGCCAGCCTTGCGCGATTCTTCGAGGTCAACGTCGAATTCAGCCACCCAATCGTTGTGGCCTTCAGGATCGATCAGCATTTGTTGCACCTTCCATTTCCGGCCGTCTTCCGATGGCAACACGTACGTGTGCCTGATGTTGCGCGCGTCGGGCGTTAGCAGCAATTGCTGGTGTTCCTTGAGATAATCTTCCATGAGCTGCTTCAAGCGGTCAGCAGTCCAATCTGAATCCGGCTGATCGCCCGCATCAACTTGCTCAGAACTCGATTCGGGAACGTCAAGCAGCAAAGCCGCTGCAGCCGAAAAATCGCGGATAGCCAAACACCGCAAGAAACCGAAAACCCAGTTTCGGATGTCAGCAGTGAACGTCTTAGCATCGCGGGTAATGTCTGCTGCGGCTTCGGCCTCAGCTTCGGGCACACCTTCGCCTGAAATCGCCGCTCGCTCAGCCGCAACACGGCGCAGGTAATCCGGGTCCCGCATTTGCTCCCATTCCTCGAGCAAGCTCGAGTCCACCGCGCGGATCATCGTGCCGAAGTACAGTTCCATTTCGCGCACGGGATCGGTCTTGGCGTTCTCGGGAACGGTTTGCTTGAGCACCTTGTACACGCTGTGAAGATGCCGCAGCAGAATGCCCTCAGCACGTTCAAGTCCGTAATCGCCCACATAATCCGCAAAGGACCGGAAATTCTCGTACATCTCGCGTGCGATGCTTTTTGGGCGGATGTTTTCCTGGCCAACCCACGGGTGTTTGTCAGCAAACGCGTTGAATGTGGAATAGACAAAGTCACGGTTTGGTTTTGGGTACTCGAGTTCCTCGAGTCTTGCCATTCGCTCATCATACGGAATGCCCTCAGCTTTCATGGCAGCAACAGCTTGCGCGCGCACGCGATCCAATTGTTTCCGCAGAATAATGTCTGGGTCCTCGAGTATTGATTCCACAAGAGTGAGCAGGTCCAACGGATAGTTCGGAGATTCCGGGTCCAACAACGGGATTGTCTCGATCAGATACAATGACAACGTCTGGTCCATCGAGAAATCCTCTTGCAACTCGACGTTGACCCGGAGTTTTCTGTGCTGTTCCCCTGCCCTTGCGCCTTCACCAGGCGCCCCGCCACACCCATGCGACCTTTCAACCCTTGGCACGATTTCAATGATCTTTCTGTCCAGCAACGACCTGAACAACTGCCACGCGCGCTTGAAATGCGCTTTCTTCTGCCGGGGTGAATCGTGGCAGTCGCGAATCAGTTTCTGCATCGCCCGGCAACCGTCGCCATCCCGACTCAATACATTCAGCAGCATCGCGTGCGTGACCTGAAATCGCGACGTCAGCCGTTCCGGCTCGGACGTGATCAGGCGCTGAAACGTCTTAATATCCCAGTTCACAAAATTGTGCTCAGGCGCTTTTCGTTTGACGGCGCGTTTGCCCTCGCGCGCAGCTTTTTCTTCGAGCTTGATGTTTTCGATGACATGTTCGGGTGCTTGGACCACCACCCAACCCTTGTCGTCGAACCCCTTCCGTCCGGCTCGACCGGCGATCTGATGAAAGTCGCGTGCGCTCAAAATGCCGGTCTTTTCGCCGTCGTACTTGCACAGGCGCGTGAACAGCACCGTGCGAATCGGCACGTTAACACCAACACCCAGTGTGTCAGTCCCACAAATGATCTTAAGCAGTCCTTTCTGAGCCAGTTGCTCGATTAACACCCTGTACTTCGGCAAAAGACCTGCATGATGAATTCCAATCCCGTGCTTCGCCCACTTCCGAATCTCAGGCCCATACGGGGAGTTGAACTTGAACTTCTCAATTTCCTTTGCGATCCGGTTTTTCTCTTCCCGCGTGCAGACATTGATACTGGTGAAATCCTGCGCGCTCTGGGCCGCGTCGGCCTGGGTGAAATGGACCACATATACAGGCGCTTTCCCTTCTGCCACGAGCTTCTCGAGCGCCTGTGCCAGCGGAATCTTTGAATAGTCGAACTCGAGCGGGACCGGGCGGTCAACCGACTTCACCGTAACCGTTGGACGTCCGGTTAGCTTGGTTAGCTCGCGCTCGAAAAACTCCGTCTCGCCAAGCGTAGCCGACATCAAAAGAAACCGCGTTTGCGGCAGCGTCAGCAACGGCACCTGCCATGCCACACCCCGTTCACGGTCCGCGTACCAATGGAATTCGTCCAACACGGCGTCATCCACGGTGGCGGTTTCCCCATGGCGCAACGCAATGTTCGCCAGGATTTCCGCAGTGCAACAGAGAATTGGCGCATCCCGGTTTACAGTGGCGTCACCGGTCGAAAGCCCGACGTTGTCTGGCCCAAACTCGCGGCACAGATCACGCCACTTCTCATTCACCAGGGCTTTGATCGGACACGTGTAAACAGCACGCCGGCCCCGCGCAAGCGCAGCAAACAGCATCGCCATTGCAACCAGCGATTTGCCGGAGCCAGTCGGCGTGTTCAAAATGACGTTCTTTCCCTCGAACACTTCGAGCAGCGCTTCCTCTTGTGCAGGATACAACGTCAGCCCCCGGTCCGTCGCATAATCCAAGAACCGCGCCAACAGACTGTCGCTGCTGTCGTCCTCACTGCGAAGAAGCATGTCATATAAGGTCGTCGCCATTCCGCCGCCCATGGTACTCCCTTGCACTTGATAATTCTACTGCGATCGAATAGACAGAGCGCGGTGAAACACCAGTCTGAAGACAACATCCCGCCCCGCATATATGAAGCGTCTCGACACATCTGCTTCGCACATTGTGCAGCGTATCAACCATCCGGGCTGCCCAAAATCTCACCCGCCAACCACCGAGAACCACGCTAGTTATTCCAGGGAGATTCCCGGGTTAAACATTGCTTTGTTCTCACGACGCGAATGGATCAAGGCCATGTCCGCCGCAGCGGTCATGGCAGGTTATGTGACATTCGCCGAACCACAGCGCAAAGGTGTCCGCTCCTACCATCGTTGCCTTGCCCCAAACATCGTCACAAGTGACCAACAGCTTGTCGAAACAGTTGCAGCAGCAGGCATCGACACAATTTGGCTCGCCGGATTCTTCTACGGGCACCGGCCGTTTTCAGACGATCTTCTGAAGCGTGCCATGGCAGTCGTGCAACGCCATGGTATGAAAGCTGAGTTGATAAACGTCCCGCTCGGGCATCCCGGCGATTCTCTTGGCTCAAAAGAGGGCGATTTCCCTCTGACACCCCCAGCTCACTGGTTGCCTGCAGTCCGCCCCGACGGGCGACAGTTCGTCGGCACTTCACTTCATGAACCGGCTACTGCCGAGAATTGCGAAGCACTACGTTCTCTGCGCGCGCATGGATTTCGCGCGTGTTTCCTCGATGACGACTTCCGGCTTGCCCGTAGCCCGGGTGAAATCGGCGGCTGTTTCTGTGACCAACATCGCACGCGATTCCTTCAAACCCGGGGCTACCCGGCAAGCCAATGGCAACAACTTCTCGATGACATCGCCGAACGCCGGAACACAAGCACATTGCAGGCATGGGTGGAATTCATTTGCGATGAGTTGTCATCGTCATTTCACGCTCAGCAGCAGGCGTTTGGCGCAGACCTCGGGATAATGATCATGTATCTCGGCGCCGAAAAAGCAGGAATCCGGCTCAACGATTACCGCCGTGTCCCTTTCCGCGTGGGCGAACTCATGTTCAACGACGAATCATTCGGGTCGCCAAAAGGCAAGACGGACGAGTTGTTCAGCGTGTTGTTTCACCGAAGATTCGCCGATCCGAAACGCGCATTCAGCGAAACCACAGCATTCCCGGCCGACAAACTCTCCGCACGCAACATGGCAGCCAAGCTCATCATATCAACTTTGGCGGATGTCCGGCATACCATGTTCATGAGCGGCGTCACTCCCTTCCCGCACGCGCACTGGGAAACCTTGGCGCCAGCGATGAAGACTCAGGCAAGGTTCCATGAGATCATTGCAGGCCACAAACCGCATGGACCGTTCAAGCATTATTGGGGCCAATCGGAACGATCAGTCGGAACCGACCAGCCGTTCAGTCTCTGGCTTGCGCTCGGAGTGCCGTTCGAGGTCGTGGAAACTCTGCCGTCCGAAGGCTGGACATTCCTGACAGACTTTGACGCCCGTGACCTCACATCGCAAAGCACAACCGCAAACGCGCGTCTTGTGTGCCGCACTTCAGCGGCCAACCGGCCCGCTCAAGCACTGGTCGTGGAAGAATCCTTGCCTGCGCTGTTTGCTTTCAAGCGCAGTATCTGCGCCCAGCTCGGCAACGCACCTTACATAGCTGAAAACGAGCCCGCTGTCTGCGCATGGTATCCCACCGCCAATGCCACAATGGTCTGGAACCTGAGCGACGAACCACGCGATTTGACACTCGTACACGCCTCGAAGAAGCATCCCTTGCGACTCGGCCCCCTCGCAGCAGACGTCGTCAAGCTCTAACACAGTCAAGGACATTCCCGCCTGAAACAATCAACCATGCTGCCATGGACAAAGCGGTCGCCTTGGCCGGCCATCGAAGCGCCAACGGTGCGGCTTATACCAGCGTGGGGCGGAGCCCCACGACATGGGCCATCGCGACATCACCTCCCACAAGCCAAGGGCCTAAAGCCCGGCCTATCCCAGCAACGTTTTCGCGTGTTTCGTGTGTTTCGTGGTTGATGCAATGTCCATCAACGGTCTGGAAACTTGCATGGTACGGGCTTTCAGCCCTTGTTGATACTGATCTGGCGCCTGTCACCTGGGCCGCTGGCCCAGGCTGGTATGGGGCCGGGCCTTCGGCCCTCGAGTTACTGGTCCACGAGCACCAACGGTCTGGAACACAGTCAGGCGTGTTAATGGCTGAAACAATCAACTACCCAGCCATGCACAACGGGGTTGTCATGGTCGGTCATCGAAGCGCCAACGGCGCGGTCCATACCAGCGTGGGGCGGAGCCCCACGACAAGGACCATCTCGACATCACTTTCCACAATTGAAGAGCTGAAAGCCCGGCCTATCCCAGCAACGTTTTCGTGTATTTCGTGTATTTCGTGGTTAGAAATAACAAGCTTGGGGCAAGGCTCCACGATCGGCCCATCCCAGCAACGCTTCCCTGTGTTCAGCAAGGGGTCGTTTGGGGACAGGCACATTGTTTGTGCATAATAACAAACCGGCCGCAACCTGCCGCACTCCAAGCGCTTCGCGCCTGCCAACGCCCACTGCATCCGCGGCAGAGGGTGAGAAGCCATTGGAATCAGCACGTTTTTCGAGTTTTCGCTTGCATACATGCATACCTCCTAATTGAATCTCCCAAGACAAAAATCATTCGGCTTGTTACAAATGAAAACGCTCAGCTCACTTAAAATCGTCAAAGGAAACACATCTTCCATAGTCTCAGCAGAACTGTCGCGCACAGGCGGCTTGCTTCGACTCGCTCCGAACTGGGTGCCGCGCTCTTTTCTGCAGCCGGGCCTACGACTCAAGCTGCATCCGGACGACACTTACGCATACGGCGCGAACCGCGGTGGCATCGACGAACGCTGGTTCGCATCAACAACCGAGGCTGCCAACGAAGGTCGCGTGCCAGATGAAGGCCTGAGTTATTGCATCGTCGGAAACGAGAGGTTCACCCTCCGTCAAGCGGTTGCCGACTGCGGCGCTACGTTGGTGGGCAAAGCCATATGGCGCAAGTACGGCAAATGGCCTGTCTATTCGAAGTTCTTCGATAACATGGGCCCAATCCCGCATCACATGCACCAAAGCGAAAAACAGGCTAAACGCGTCGGCCAAGAGGGTAAACCTGAGAGTTACTATTTCCCGCCCCAACACAACAATGTCGGCAACAATTTCCCATACACGTTCTTCGGCTTGGAACCCGGCACAACCAAAGCCCAGGTCCGCAAATGCCTCGAAGACTGGAACAAGGGCGACAACGGCATTCTCGATTTGTCTAAGGCCTACCGATTGAAGCCGGGGACAGGCTGGTTGGTTGGCCCTTGCATACTCCATGCACCAGGGAGCCTCTGCACATACGAACCACAGTGGGGAAGCGATGTCTTCGGCATGTACCAAAGCATGGTCGAAGGCAGATACGTCCCGTGGGACCTGCTCGTCAAAGATGTCCCAAAGGAATACCACAAAGATCTCGATTACCTTGTCGATCAGCTCGATTGGGAAGCTAACGTTGACCCCAATTTCAAAGATAATCACTACCTCGAACCCGTCCCCGTCGCAGATACAAGCAGCGAAGGTTACATGGACAGATGGATTGTCTATGGCAAGATCAACGGACGGCAGTATTTCACAGCAAAAGAGCTGACCGTTGACCCCGGCGTCAAAGCCGTCATCAAAGACAACGGCGCCTATGGCCTCATCTGCGTCCAAGGCGTAGGGAAAATCAACGGCCAACCGTTGAATTCACCCAAGTTGATCCGATTCGGCGAACTCACTGAAGACGAATATTTCTGCACCGAGGACGGCGCCAAGGCCGGTGTCACTTTTGAAAATACAAGCGAGACCGAACCACTGGTTGTTCTTCGCTATTTCGGGCCCGATGTTAATCCCGATGCACCTGAACTCGGCGCATACAAGAAACGGAAAGCCTGAAAAACACAGGTTGTTGACATACCGCTGAGCTCCATTCGCAGCGGCCACATTTTGGTGAGGCGCGCAAGGTACCGATAGCGGCGACCACCCGACGGGCATCATGGCACCGCATGTCCGGCCAGTCTGCGGCGGAGCCTCGCCAAACAGATGCTGCGTGAAGATTACATACTGAGCTGGATTCGGCGTTACCTCCAGTGGATGGCTGAGTTGTTCGGACTCGTCCGCGCTCAGAATCACGAACTCGCCCTCCGCCGAATCGACATGATCCTGAGGTCACTGCTCGAGGTCGGACCAGATTCAGTCACCAAGCTCACTGACGGCGAGATTCTCGCAAGACTCACACTCGGCGACCCGCCACAGTTGGTTCAGGAAAAATTCGTCGTCTTGGCCGCTGTCCTTGAACAGCTCGGAATCGTGTTTCTCGACAAGAATCAGCCGGATATCGCCCGCGACTGCTTTGTCAAAGCGCTTCATTTGATCGTCGGTCTCAAGCTCCGCGGCTCAACACCCCAACTCATCGAGCACGCGCCAACATTGGAACGCCTCACCGATCGGCTCCGGCACGTCGTCGTCTCCGAACGAACATGGGCGTCGCTGATGTTGCTTTTCGAACGCGAAGGCAAGTATGCCAAAGCCGAGGACGCGTTGTTCACCCTGCTGGACTCTGCGCCTGACAACCGCGATGCGATCGAACTGGGAATCGAGTTCTACAAGCGATTGGCCGTTTTGAGCGATGAAGCGTTGGAAGCCGGTGATTTGCCTCGAACAGAGGTCGCCGCCGGCCTCGCTGAACTCGAACAGCGCCTGAGCAAATTGCCACATTGATACGCAGCTCGGCGTAGCCGGAACCAAAGTTGCCGTACTCGCAGTGCCCAGGCACCTGCGTCCCCTCCGGACCTCCAGCCACGCCGGGCTGCCCGATATCCCCTGCGACTCCGTTGGCTTGAAAACCATTCTGATTAAACCCCCACTAACCCGCATATTTCATACCCTGAGCGGTCTGCGAAACGGGTGTCTTCAAGCAACCAAGGAATATGCGGGATATGGCCTCATTCGATCTCGCCGCTGATCCCGATGGCTTTTCACGCGCTGCCGCGCATGCACTGGGCGTTGGCAGGCGCGAAGCGTTTGGAGTGCGGCGGCTTGCCGCCGCTTTGTCTTCACGCCCAAACAACGTGCCTGTCCCCATATCGCCTCATTCGATCTCGCCCCTGATCCCAATGGTTTCTCACGCGCTGCCGCGGATGCACTGGGCGTTGGCAGGCGCGAAGCGTTTGGAGTGCGGC
>JAAYVR010000218.1 GCA_012517065.1 Verrucomicrobiota bacterium
CAACGCGCAACGTGCAACGTTCAGAGGTATTACTGCTCGATGAATGCTGTTTTCAGAGCCGCCTAAAGGCGGGACTCTAACGGCGGTGGGCGCGGCAACGCCTAATGCGCGGTACAACCGATCGCCGCTAGAGTTCCGCGTTTACGCGGAACACAGGCAGTTCACTGAACAGTGCTCATGCTCAGTTTCATGAAACTGTTCCGCCTAAAGGCGGGACTCTGGCAGCCGCGGGCGTGGCATCGCCCAATGTGTGGAACAACCCATCGCCGTTAGAGTCCCGCGTTTACGCGGAACAACGCTTTACATTCCACAACCCAAGTGCCAAAAACCCGGCCTTTTCAAAACCCTTTCACGTATTCCGCGTTTTTCGTGGTTGAAACCAATCAAAACCATCGGTTGCTCCTTCCCAAATCCGTTCGGTTCCATGACACTATTCGGCCCAACCCGCAAATATCACCGCCTGACCAGACCACGGCGCCCATAGCTTCATCCCGAGAAGAGTTCAGGCCGAGTGGGCATGGATGAACATTGCATCAACCACGAAACACACGAAATACACGAAAACATTGCTGGGATGGTCCGGGCTTTCAGCCCTTGGATTGTGGAAAATGATGTCGAGATGGCCCTTGTCGTGGGGCTTTGCCCCACGCTGGTATGGACCGTGCCCATGGCGGTTTAATGACGGAGCGCGCCGAATTACGTTTTACTGAACCCATTGGACACTGTAGTGTTTGTGCCGGAGTTGGCTTATGAAGACGATTCAACTTGGCACCAGTGCATTGAAATGCAGCCGGATCGGGTACGGCTGCTGGCGTTTGGCGGGGGCGCCTGATGCCTCGGGTGTGACACCTGAGCGTGAGGCACGCGGCCGGGCTGCAATTCACGCGGCTTTTGAAGCGGGCTACACGTTGTTTGACAACGCGGACATCTATTGTGAAGGCGTATCGGAGAAGATTCTGGGCGACGCGTTGCAGGAATCGCCCGGCATGCGCGACAAGGTGGTGATTGTCACCAAGTGCGGCATTCGGCGAGCCGGTGATCCTGACCCGCAGGCGCCGTATCGGTACGATTTTTCTGAAGCACACATTATTCGGTCGTGCGAGGGTTCGTTGCAGCGGTTGCGGATCGAGACGATTGACCTTTATCTGCTGCATCGGCCGGATGTGTTGGCTGATCCTGCAGAGGTGGCTTCGGCGTTCACCAAATTGCGCGATGCAGGCAAGGTGAGGGAATTCGGCGTCAGCAATTTCCGCCCGAGCCAGGTTGCCATGCTCAGGAAGTTTTGTCCGATGCCGCTCGTTGTTAACCAGATTGAGATCAGTTTGTTTACCGTGACGGCATTTGAAGACGGGACACTCGATCAATGCATTGCAGAAAGAATCACGCCCCAAGCGTGGAGTCCGCTTGCTGCCGGCCGGCTCTCCGGGGCAGGGGGAGTCAGCATGCAGGACCCGCACCATGCAAAGAAGAGGCGTATATATGACGCGCTGGATGCGATTGCCCGTGAAAGAGGTGTGACACGCACAACCATTGCGATTGCCTGGCTCCTCAAGCATCCGGCCGGCATTCAGCCGATCGTAGGCGCAACAAACCTGGAACACATCGCGGCTGCGGCCGGAGCCGACGCGATTGATTTGACCCGCGAAGAGTGGTACCGGCTTTACGAAGCGGCGATCGGCCAAAGGTTGCCATGAGCGAGTTCATCAGGACTTTCGTCGCGATCAAGGTAAGCGATGATATTGCCCACGCCTTGATTGATCTGCAGTCGAAGCTCAAGAAACAACTGGGCGGAGTTCAGATTCGGTGGAGTTCAAGGCACCAACTGCACATTACGCTTGTGTTTCTTGGCAATGTTGCGGTTGGCCGCATTGATGATCTGAGCGGTGCTCTTGACCGTGCGTGTAAAGGAATTGGTTGCATGGATTTCCGCGCCGCTGGTGTTGGGGCTTTTCCGAGCAAGGACCGACCGCGCGTGATTTGGGCCGGGGTCGAGGGTGATGTTGCTGCGTTGTGTGAATTGCAGAGGCGGGTTGCAGCGGCTACGCATGGATTCGGGGAGGCGACAGAGGAGAGGGAATTCCACCCGCACCTGACGCTTGGCCGCTTGTCGCGGCGGTCCGCGGGCGAGGAGTTTGCGGTCGCGCGGGTGCTTCATTCGATTAACCCCGCAACCATCGGCGGATGGCGGGCAGAATCGGTGTTTCTCGTGAAAAGCGAGCTGAATCCCAGTGGCCCGATTTACACGGACATCGCGGAGTTCCATTTGCTGGGCGCGGAATGAATCGCAACGCAGCCGGGCGTGCATATTACGAAACATGAGTACTGTGTGAAGCGGATTTCCTCACAAGGCTGTGGAAGATCAGGGACAGAGCTTTCGATCGGCAAGTGTCGCCCATAACTGTGACTGACGGCATGGCATTGGGAGCAACGGTTCTGGCTGCGGCTGGCGCGGGCAGCCGAAAAGTTGACCACCTTTATGTTCACATTCCGTTTTGCCTTCGTAAATGCCCCTACTGTGCGTTCTATTCGGTTCCATTTTCGGCGGACTTGGTGGACCGTTACGTCGAGATGCTGGTGAAAGAAGTTGAGATCGTTGCACCGGAACTTGCACCGAAAACGGTCTATTTCGGTGGAGGGACACCGTCACTTCTCAGCGAGAAGCACTTCGAGAAGCTGGCGGAGGTTTTCCAGCGGACCGGCTGGGCAGACATTGGTGAATGGACCGTTGAAGCGAACCCGGCAACGCTTACGTTGGACAAGGCGCGGTTTTTGCGTCGGCTCGGGGTCAACAGGGTTTCGTTGGGAGTGCAGTCGCTTGACGACGCTGTCTTGAAAAGGCTGGGCAGAGTTCACACTCGGGCGGATGCACTTCGTTCGTTTGACATTCTGCGGGCAGCAGGGTTCACGAACATCAACATTGATCTTATGTTCGCCGTGCCGGGCCAAACCTTGTCAGCTTGGGAAAAGGTCCTTGAAGAAGCGCTGGCGCTTGGCAGCGAGCATTTGTCTGCATACGAGCTGAATTACGAGGAAGACACGCCGTTCTTCGAGCAATTCTCGGCGGGACTATTCGAATCGGAAGAAGACCTTGCGTGTGAGATGTATGAGCTGCTGCTTCGAGCGACGGCAGCTCAGGGACTTGTTCAGTATGAGGTGTCGAACTTTGCACGGGACACGCACGATGGCACTGCTGCACCGCCGGCGTTTGCATGTCGGCATAACATCAGCTACTGGCGCGGGTGTTGGTATTACGGGCTTGGGCCGAGCGCGGCGAGCTACGTGGACGGGGTGCGTTATGCGAACTTTGCCGATCTCAGTCGTTATTGCCGGGCGCTGGCAAATGGTCACAGGCCGATTGTGAGTGCGGAGCGGCTTTCGCCATTGGCGCGCGCGGGTGAAACAGCGGCGTTCGGGTTGAGGATGAGTGTTGGATGGTCGTTCGAGGAGTTCAGGCGAGTGACCGGGTTCGACCTGAGAGACGAATGGGCAGAGGAAATCGAGGATTTTGTGGAACAAGGATATGCTGAGATAACCTCGAACCGGTTCAAACTGACGCCAAGAGGAATGCTGTTTGCAGACCTTGTGGGAGAGCGATTCCTGAGACCTGACTCCTGATGCAATCTTCAGGGCCCGGTGCAGCCGCGAGCCGGTCGCTGTTGGAATGCGGTGCTCAATTTGAAGCGCTGCGGTCGGCTGAGTGGGCGGTGTTTGAGGGTTGAGTGGCTGGCCTGACAAGCCGCTGGCACTCGAGGATGGCGTAGCGATCGGTCATGCCGGCCACGTAATCACAAACAGCCCGATGAAGGCCGCATGTCTTGATGCGTTTGCGCGCCTGCTCACCCAATTCGGCCGGGTGCGCGAGGTAGAACTTGAAAAGGGCTTCGAGCATCTTGGCTGCGCGAAGGTTTGGTTGGCGAACCACCGGATTGAAATAGAGATTGCGAAACAAGTAATCGCGCAGTTCGAGATTGAGCGTGCGTTGTTGCGGGCTGTAAGAAACCAAGGACCGAGGCCATGCGCGGGCGTCGTCGGCGCATTTGATTCGTGAAGTTGCGATGAGCTGTTCTGATGTTTGGACCACATCGCGCACGGCAGCATCGATGAGACATCTGATGATGAAGTAACGCCTGCATTCGTCTGGGAGATCGCCGTGGTCGTGTTTGACCCTTGCGGCTGCGCGTCGCCATAGTGATACGTGCTCGAGCAATTGCGTTTCGTCGAGCAAACCCGCGTCCAAACCATCGTCGAGGTCGTGACTGTAATAAGCGATTTCGTCGGCGAGATTTGCGACCTGTGCTTCGAGCGAACAGCGTCTGGCTGTGAATCCGCGGCGTTGGACGGGATGATCGTAACTTGTGTGGTGTTTGGACAATCCTTCGCGGACTTCCCATGACAGGTTCAATCCTGGGAACCCGGGGTATTTCTGTTCGAGTTCCTCGACTATTCGCAGGCTTTGGCAATTATGTTCGAAGCCACCGTGATGGCGCATGAGGCGGTTCAGGATTTGTTCACCGGTATGCCCGAACGGCGCGTGTCCAAGGTCGTGAGCAAGCGCGATGGCTTCAGCGAGGTCTTCGTTGAGTCGGAGGGCACGCGCGACGTTACGGGCGATGGCGGCGACTTCCATGGTATGGGTGAGTCTGGTTCGGAGATGATCGCCGGTGCCGTTGAGGAACACCTGGGTTTTGTATTCGAGCCGACGGAATGCGCGCGAATGAATGATTCTATCGCGGTCGCGCTGGTAATGGGTGCGCCAGTCCGGCGGTGGTTCGGTGTAAACTCTGCCGCGGGTATTGGCGCTGAATTGTGCGTAGGGAGCCAGCGTTAACCGTTCCCGTTCTTCGAGCTCTGAGCGCGTAAACGGCATACGATCAAGTGAGTGGCAAGGTCAGGTCCGAGGCTTGCCGAGGCTGTCCAGCCACATTTGTTCAGGTATCTCGTGGAGATCGAACAACCTGCGGATTGTTTCCTCGATGACGTTGTTTGGGCATGAGGCGCCTGCGGTAATGCCGATCGTGATCGGCCGCGCCGGTAGCCAGTCCGCGGTCTCGATCTCACGATGTGCATGCAAGTCATAGTGGCGTATCCGGTTGACAGACAGAATCTTTGAAGCGTTCTTTATGAAGTAAGTTGGCAGGCGAGCCATGCCCATTTCAGCCAGGTGAGACGTATTGGAGGAGTTGTAGCCGCCGACAACGAGCAGGAGGTGGATCGGTTCAGCGAGGAGTTTCTCCAATGCGTCCTGTCGTTCCTGAGTTGCGCCGCAGATGGTATCGAAAAACCGAAAATGCCTGTCGAGCTCAGCCGGGCCGTATTTCTTTTCCATGGCAGCCCGGATTCGGCGTTGGACCTCTTCTGTTTCACCGCGGAGCATTGTAGTTTGGTTGGCGACGCCGACGACGCTGAGGTGAATGTCGGGGTCGAATCCGGGCGAATGTGCGCCTGCGAAACGGCGAAGAAACTCCTGTTTGTCACCGCCGTTGACGATGTAGTTGCACACGTAGTCGGTTTCAGCGAGATCGAAGACAACCAGGTAATGGCCAGTGCCCGATGCGGTGGCTTGGGATGTGGTTGCCTTTGTTTCCTCGTGTTTGGCCTTGCCATGGATTATGGCGGTGACTGATTCCTTGGCGTACTGGCGGACACGTTTCCAGACGCTCATAACGTCGCCGCAGGTTGTGTCAACGAGGATACACCCTTTTTCTTCGAGCTGACGTCTTGTGGTGACCTCGGTACCGAAGGCTGGGATGATGACGACGTCATCGGCTGTGAGGCTTGAAAGCTCATCTTTGGTTGGCCGGGGATGAATGCTGACGATTCCCATTTGCCGGATTTGATCGTTTACATCCGGGTTGTGGATTATTTCGCCCAAGAGGTAAATGCGTCGTGGCGGTGGAAACACTTTGCGGGCGGCATAGGCGAGGTCGATCGCGCGTTCAACGCCGTAGCAGAATCCAAACTCACGTGCCAATTTTACGGTGAGGCCGCAAGCGCTGATCATTCCGCCCTGGGTCTTGATGCGATGAACCAGGTCACTTCGATAATGTGCCAGGACCTGTGCCTCCACCTCGGCCATTATGTCGGGTCGGCGCAGGTTAACGGCAGGCCTGGGTGTTACTGTGTCCATGATCGGTGCTGGCTCGACAATACCACAGGGCGGCACAACCGCAACACAACGGCGTTCGGGAGTGCATCGGCACCCGGCTCATTGCACAGCCCATGCGAGAATTGCTTTTTGCACGTGAAGGCGGTTTTCTGCCTGGGCAAAAATGGTGTCAGCGTTGGCTTCGAACACGTCTTCGGTGATTTCTTTGCCGCGGTAGGCAGGAAGGCAATGCATGACAAGAGCGTTGCGTTTTGCCCGTGAAACAACGGCTGCGTTCAACTGGTATGGAGCCAGAATTGCAAGACGGTCATTGGCTTCGGATTCCTTGCCCATTGAAACCCAGACATCGGTGTACAAGAGGTCGGCATCCTCGACCGCGGCGTTGACATCCTCGGTGCAAGTAATGCGCTTGGTGAGGCGGCTGAGGAGCTTTTTGTCAGGTTGAAACTGGGCGGGCGCAGCGATCCGGAGTTCAAAACCGAGTTTTTCCGCAGCCCAAATCCAGCTTGTGGCGACATTGCATGCGCCGTCGCCGAGGAATACGACAGTTTTGCCGGCGACCGGGCCGCGCCGTTCCTGGAATGTGAAGATGTCGGATATGATCTGGCAAGGGTGCTCCTCGTCCGTAAGAGCGTTAATGGTTGGGATGCCGCTGAAGTGAGCGAACTCTTCGACGTCGCGCTGTGCGTATGTTCTGATGATTGCGCCGTGAATCATCCGGCCAAGAACTCGCGCGGTGTCTTTAACCGGTTCGCCTCTGCCGAGCTGCATGTCTGCCGCATTTAGAAACATGGCGTTGCCACCCAACTCGCGAATGCCAACTTCGAATGAAACCCGTGTGCGGGTGGAACTCTTGCTGAAGAGCAATGCCCAAATCTGCCCGGCCAATGGAAGTGGTCCGGGTTGCCCCCTGCTGCGCTTCATTGCAGCAGCGGATGCGAGTATCGTTTCGATGTCGGGTTTTGGCAGTGATTCAAGACTGAGGAGATGTCTCATTGGCAAATCAATTGATGTTGTTCAGCGGTTGCCTTCGGCAACAATTCGCAATTCGGAAACTCTGTTCTGCTCTGGGTGAAGCTTGCCGAAGCCACTCGGCACAGGCTGCGCCGGAGTCGCTTCGGTGACCACAATGGAGATTTTGTCGCATCGGTCTTTTAATTTCTGGCTCACTTAAAACGGCATACCCTCAAAAAACGATTCAGGCATTTGGTCAAACCGGAGAGGGCCTCAAAGAAATAAAACTATCCTCATCGCGTGTTCGCGCAAGCATTTTGTCCAGCTAAGCTCAGCCTCGCAGCCTCGGGCCGACTAACCCGGAAATCTCACCGCTTGACCAGCCCAAGACACCCAAAGCTTCATTCCGGTGAGATTTCCGGGGCCCCATATTCCTTGGTTGCTTTAAAACATCCGTTTCGCAGACTGCTTAGGGCATGAAATATGCGGGCTAAGAATGCGGTTGCATAGTGCCCAATTGCAGGAGATACGTGGCGTTACACCACGAACCGGAATCGGGAGCAAACAGCTCGGCGTTGGGACTGCTATAACGTGGCCTCGGAATTGGGAGAAAAGCAGATGACCAGAATGAATTTGGTGCGGATAGCAGGATTTGAACCTGCACGCCTTGCGGCACTACCACCTCAAAGTAGCGTGTCTGCCAATTCCACCATATCCGCACCAGACGGTTGTTATTTACGCCTTTTAGCGTGATTGCGCAAGTTGATTTTACAGCTTTGCGTTGTCAATCAGACGGGTTGAGCCAACGCGTACAGCCATGGCGATGTGCGCTCCGGGTTCGACCTCTTCCAAAGGGTCGAGCGTCTCAGATTCAAACAACTCGATGTAATCCACTCGTGCGGCTGGTTGTGTGCTGATCAACATGGCCAGTTCCTGCTTGAGCAATTGCGCGGACACCGGTTTTGAGGCTGATCTAACGATTTCCCTTGCGCGGCAGATTGCCCGCCACAAGATCGTGGCTTGGCGGCGGTCATCCTCCGACAGGTACTGGTTTCGCGAGCTCATTGCCAGGCCGTCAGGTTCGCGAACTGTGGGTGCTACCACAATTCGCACAGGAAAGTTCAGGTCCGCAACCATGCGCCTGATAATCATGGCTTGTTGCCAATCCTTGGCCCCAAACACCGCCACTGTTGGCAAGACCAGATTGAAAAGCTTGGCAACGACGGTTGTGACCCCGCGAAAATGGGTCGGCCGTGACAATCCTTCCATGGGGCGAGACAGTTTTTCTTCGACGACGAAAGTGCTGAACTCTTTCAGGCCCTTCTTTGGGTACATTTGAGCAGCAGTTGGGACAAACATTATGTCCACGCCTGCTTCACGACAGAGGCGTGCATCGCGAGCCAGATCGCGCGGGTAGGTCGAATAATCCTCAGTCGGGCCGAATTGTGTCGGGTTCACGAACACGCTTACCACAACAACACCGTTGTTTCCGACGAGGCGGCGTGCCCTTGCGATGAGGCGCAGATGCCCTTCGTGCAGAAACCCCATGGTGGGAACAAAACCAATGTTTCTACCTCCGCGTCTGAGATCGAGGGCCAGCTTTTGCATTTGCGCTGGCGATTTGACAAGTCGCATGTCTCGGTTGGTTTTCATGACGGTTGTACGCGCCCAAGTTCAACTTCTAACGTGCCGCTGACACGGTCCTAAGTCGCTCAATTCTATCGCCTTCGGGCAAATCTGCGAGCAGCTTGGCAATCGTCGCGTTCCGACCGGGGATAACAAAGTCCGGGACGATTTCAGCCAATGGTTGAAGCACAAAGCGGCGTGTGTGTGCGCGAGGGTGGGGGAGAGTCAGATCGGCAGACCGCCGTGTTTCTGCCCCGAACGCTATGAGGTCGAGGTCCAATGTCCTTGGCGCATTGTGTTCTGGCCGGGTGCGGCCAAACTCGTTCTCGATTGCGAGCAGTTTTCCCAGGAGCGACTCCGGCGTTTCGCCGGGGAGAGGAACGATGGCGATGGCCGCATTGACGAAAGGTGGTGTGCCCGGCGGGCAATCGACCGGCGCTGTTCGCCATAGCGACGAACAAAGGATTGGTTCTGCGGTAAGATCAGCCAGTCGATCAATAGCGCGTAAGACGGTATCGACAGGATTGCCGATGTTGGCGCCAATCGATATTAGCGCCGATGGCCGTTTTCGCATTGCCCCGTTCTGTTCAGGCTGGTTTTTCAAGACCCAGCACATGCTGCATGGTGTAAAGGCCGGCTGGCTGGCCGACCACCCAACGCGCTGCTCGCAAGGCGCCGCGGGCAAATATCTCGCGGTTGGACGCTTTATGTGTGAGTTCAACGCGCTCGCCGTCTCCGGCACAAATCACTGTGTGCTCGCCGACAACGTCACCGCCGCGAAGAGCCAAAATGCCGATTTCGTTTTTGGGTCGCTCGCCAATGATGCCTTCGCGGCCAAACTTTGCTGCGGTGGTCAGATCGAGCCCGCGCGCCTCGGCGGCGGCGCGTGCCAAACTCATCGCAGTGCCGCTTGGCGAATCCTTTTTCAGGCGATGATGCATTTCGACGATTTCGACATCGAAATCAGGACCGAGTGTTTGGACAGCGCGTTTTGTCAGCCAAAGCAGCAGGTTTACGCCGGTCGAGTAATTTGCGCTCCAAACAATCGGTATCATGGCTGAATAAGATGCGACTTTGTTGCGCTCGGCCTCGTCGTGGCCGGTGGTTCCAATAACAAGGGCTTTCGCGTGTGAAGCACAGCATTCGGCCACACCTGCAGTGGCGTTGTGCGAGCTGAAATCGATCACAACATCGCACAGGGCAATCACCGAATTGAGATCATCACCAAGATCGATCCTCCCGACAATCTGGAATGACGGATCGCGCGCAGCACAGGCTGACAGCGCCTGTCCCATGCGCCCTTTTGCGCCGACGATGATGATGTTTGTCATGGCCGCCATAACTTCCTACTGACTGCATCTGATGCCACAGGCTTTCATGGTTGCCTTGAGCCGGTCGCGGTTTGCGGCCGACAGCGGCGCCAATGGCAGGCGGAGTTCTTCCTGGATCAACCCCTGCATCGCGAGGGCGGCTTTCACCGGCCCGGGATTTGTCTCGATGAACAAGTCCTTGAAGAATTGGAAGTATTTGAGGTGGAGTTTCAGCGCAACATCAGGTTTGCCTGACAGGTACGCTCGTACCATGTCCGCGACCTGTCGTGGGATAACGTTTGATGCGACACTTATCACGCCTTGTGCGCCCACGGACATGAACGGCAGAGTGAGCGAATCGTCGCCGCTCAGGATGACGAACTTGGTGCCGAGCCGAGCGCGCAACTGGCTTACCCGATCCGCGTTGCCGCCTGCTTCTTTGATGCCGATGATGTTCCGGACGGATTTCGCAAGCCGCTCGACCGTGTCCACGGCAATTTCCACTCCGCACCGGCTTGGGATGTTGTAAAGGATGATTGGGAGTTTGGTGCTGCGGGCAACTGCCTCGAAGTGCCTGAACAATCCTTCCTGGGTGGGTTTGTTGTAGTAAGGCGTGACCTGGAGCGAAGCGTCCGCGCCCAGCTTTTCGGCTTCTTTCGTGAGGTAAATTGCCTCGCTTGTTGAATTGCCGCCTGTACCGGCGATTACCTTGATCTTGCGGGAGGAGCATTTTACGGCGAGTTCGATGGCGTAGAGGTGCTCGTCGAAACTGAGCGTCGGCGATTCCCCGGTTGTGCCAACCGGCACGATTCCTTCAACGCCGCCACGAATCTGCAGTTGGATCAAGCGCGCAAAAGCGTCCTCGTCCAGCTTGCCGTTTCGGAACGGCGTCACGATCGCTGTGTATGTACCAGTAAATGCTTGCATTGGGCGCATGTTGAATGAACAGGGCATATTCTGCCCTGTTGCTTGTTGCTTGGCGAGCATGAATTGCTGCCGCACTTTGTTTCAAGAGGCGACGATAATGGTGACGACAATGTGTGCGGCAAAGGCGAGGATAATCACCGCCATGCTTGGTATGTTCCTGCAAAAATATGCTGTGAAATACAACGCCGCCAATGTGTGGGATTGAACATTCGACGCCGACTTCGGATTCAGGCCAGCCCGGTGGCCGGAGCAGGCACCAAAGCGCCAACGGCACGGCCTCATACCGGTGAGGGGCGTGGCCGCACGAAGGACCCATATCACTTTTCTCAATCCAAGGGCTGAAAGCCCGCTCTATTACATTCCCATCCGCGTCTTTCGCGTTATTTCGCGGTTGAAACTTACCTGGGGCGTTGCCCCAGGCTGGTATAAATCGGGCCTTCAGCCCTTCTCAACTCGTGCGGACGGGCAACGGCGATTACATCGAGACTCTTGTTGCTGTCCGCTGATCATTGGGTCAAGTCCTAATTTAAATTTGTCAGCCTGCGTTGTCGATGTGTGCTGCCGTGCCCCCTGTGCTTTGTTGCAGGTCTTTGGTCTATGGTCTTGGGTCTGTGGTCTTTGGTCTCCTTCGCCCGCGCTCCTGCAGGGCCTTGGAAAAGCAACGGCGTTCGGGAGCGCGGCCGTCCCCGGCCGCATCAATCCGACGACCGATCTTACGACCCGTTTCGATTATGCAAATCCTGCGCCCGATTATTCACCGGCTGGGGGCGGCCAAGAATGGCCGCGCTCCTGCACGCGGTGGAAAAAGCAACGGCGCCGGGAGCGCGGCCGTCCCCGGCCGCATCAATCCGATGACTGATCTTACACCTGTGTCAATCACGCAAATCCGTCGCCCGAACGTTGACCGGCTGGGGGCGGCGAAGAATCGCCGCGCTCCTGCGCGCGCTGGAAAAAGCAACGGCGCCGGGAGCGCGGCC
>JAAYVR010000219.1 GCA_012517065.1 Verrucomicrobiota bacterium
CAGTGGGCGTTGGCAAACGCGAAGCGCTTGGAGTGCGGCAGCTTGCTGCCGCTTTGTTTTTGTGCACAAACAACGTGTCTGTCCCCATATCCCATATTCCCCATCAGCCCGATGACCGGTCGTGCGACGCTTTTCGATCCCGCAAATCGGGCCACCGAACATACACCGGTTAGGTGCGGCGAAGAATCGCCGCGCTCCTGCCGGCGCGTTAGAATAAACACCGGCGGTCGGGAGCGCGGCCGTCCTCGGCCGCATCAACCCGACGACCGACCCTACGACCCGTTTCGATCACGCAAATGCGGCGCCCGAACATTCACCGGCTGGGGATTCACAAACAACGTGCCTGTCCCCATCAGAGGGGTTCCTCGACAGACTTCAGAAGCCGCCGATTGGAACAAGGGGCAATTTGCGGGCCACGCCACAATCAGGGTGTAAGACCGAAACTACGAGCCTGTTACTTTATCTGACTCACTCTCAAAGGCCGTACCATTGTGGCCGCATTACTTGCTGCCAGAGAAGCGGATACGGAGAAACTGACCACACTCGCGGTGTGAAAATCTTCGCAAATATGAATGATTCTGCAATATAACGATATAGACCACAGACCTGGGACAAAGACCTGGGGTCATGGGTCAGTGGTCAGCAGACAGCAACACGAGTCTCAATGAAATCGCCGCTGCCAGTCCGCACGAATTCAGAAGAGCCAAAGGCACGGTTTATACCAGCCTGGGGCGCCGAGCCAGGTGGGCGGGCCAAATAAGCTAAGCTTGGTAAATAGCAAAAAGAAGCTTTCCATTGCGCCGCAGCTCCATTACCAAATGACCATGTGCGCGCCATTCCTTGTCTCTCTAGTCCACAGATCGAGTCCACGTGCAACTCCAGCGCTTGCTCGAGGCAGCAACCCCTCATCAATATCACTCAGGTTACGCCGGTGCGCAGTTTCGTGTGCGGCGGCTATTTCGCTGTGCTTCACCGCACAGGCATCCCCTGACGCCACAAAGACAACAAGTCGCCCACCCAACTTCGTTATCATTCTGCTGGATGACTCCGGCTGGGCCGATTTCGAGCCCTTCGCCAAAACCGCTTATCCAACACCGAACGTTCAACGGCTTGCAGATGAAGGCCGTTGCTTTGACAATTTCTACGTTCCACAAGCCGTCTGCTCAGCCTCCCGTGCCGCATTGCTGACGGGCTGTTACCCGGACCGCACACGTGTCTTCGGTGCTCACGCTCCGCGTGCACGCGGCCTTGATCCCAAATACGCGACCATCGCGGAAGTCCTGCGGCCGCGCGGATATGCAACAGCAGTGTTCGGCAAATGGCATGTTGGCGACCAACCGGAAACCCGACCTCCCGCTCGCGGCTTCGACGAATCTTGCGGCCTGATGTACTCGAACGATATGTGGAAGTATCACCCGGAAAACCCCGAGTACTGGGGACAGTGGCCACTCCAGTTCTGGGATAATGGCAAGATCACGATCGACCAGGTTACGCCAGAGCATCAAACCCAACTAACCACGTGGTACACTGAACATGCCGTCAGTTTCATCCATAAACACAAAGATCACCCGTTCTTTCTTTACCTGCCGCACTCGATGCCCCATGTGCCGTTGTTCTGCAGCGCGAAATTCCGCGGCAAGTCCGGCGCTGGTCTTTATGGCGACGTAATGATGGAGTTGGACTGGTCGGTCGGCGAAGTGCTGAAGGCCTTGAAAAGTGCAAACATCGAACAACACACCTTTGTTCTCCTCACGTCGGACAACGGCCCGTGGATATCCTATGGCAATCACGCCGGAAAAACCCCCTTCCGCGAAGCCAAGGGAACAAGCTTCGACGGTGGCGTGCGCAGCGCTTGCATCATCAAGTTCCCAGGCCGCATCGCCCCCGGCACCCGCTCAACCAACGCCTTCTGCACAATCGATTTCCTCCCCACGATTGCTCACCTCGCCGGCGCAGCCCTGCCTGCAAATCCCGTGGATGGCAAGAACGTCTGGGACCTGATCACCGGCAAACATGGCGCCCGCAACCCGCACGACTATTACCCGCTCACAACAGGATCGGAGTTCGAAGGCGTGATCAGCGGCGACGGCCGCTGGAAATTGCACTTGCCACACCCTTACCGCACTCTGGTCAATGCCGGCATGGACGGCAAGCCAGGAAAATACCGACAGGAGAGCATCGAAAAGTCTCTGTTCGATCTCGCAAACGATCCGAAGGAAACACGCAATGTTCTCACCACAGAATCATCTGTTGCAGTGCGACTGACCACTCTGGCAGAGACTCACCGCCAAAGGTTTTACGTCGCTCGGCATACGTCCGCGAACTGACCTGCCATCGGATATATTTCTGAAACTCCACTTGCGCAGCTTGTGACTGTTGTGCTATAAATTTCCTGCGCGCCGGGACCGGTACGAGCCGCACTAATAACAACAGCGCCTGACTGGTTTTTCGACGTGCCTCGGTAGCTCAATTGGCAGAGCAGTTGACTCTTAATCAATTGGTTCTAGGTTCGAGTCCTAGCCGGGGCACCATCCGCCTTCCAGAGACCCGGCCCCCGGAAGAACGGTGGACCGTCAGTACCATGGGAGCACGCTATGAACAGCCTCAGGACCAAAGTTTGCAAAGGGTATTGGCAAAACGCGGCATCGCTGATCGCGGCAGCGTGCGCGGGCTTAACACTGGCAGCTCAGGATATCCCAGTTTACGACAACCTCCCGGGAACTGAACTCGGCAGGTTCGCCGCCCTCGATTTCCTCGGAAGACCAACTGAATTCGGCGACGAAATCGCACTGGCCGGAACCGCGCGCATAGTAACAAAGTTCATATTCGATTATTACGGGAATTTCACCCCGGACGGCGATGAAACTGCGCGCATACGCTTTTACGCGAACGACGCTCCAGGCGTTCTGTTGAAACCCGGAACGTTGCTTTATGACAGCGGCACATTCCCAATCGTCAAAGGACCGGCACGCGTTACACTCGATATCCCATACGTCGAAGTCCCAAACTCGTTCACTTGGACCGTGTCTTTCGGGGGCGTCTCACAAACCCCAGGCGATTCCGCTGAGCTGATCATTTACAATCCGCCTTCAGTCGGAGGAAAATTGTCAATGGGATTGATCGGCAGTTACAGAGACTACTGGAAATTCAACGCAGGCACATGGACAGCGTATTTGCTCACCAACGGCCTCCCGGCCAACTTCTCCGCAAAAGTTTACGCAAGAAACGAAACAATCGCTGTCGCCCTGGTCCTCGACCAGGAATCCGGCGTGCTTCGCTTCAGGTGGAACGCTAAAGCAAATTCGTATTACCAAATAGAATCATCGCCGAACCTAAAAACGTGGACGCCGGTCCAGGTCGTTGAAGCAACCAAGGACGGATACATGGAGTTCACTACACCAATCAAAGCCGATGAACCCGTCCTGTTTTACAGGCTCGCCAAGCTCTCCCTGCCCTCACCGCGTCCCATAATGGCAACAAAACAAGGCGCTACACCCGGCACCGTGGTCGTCAGTTGGACTGGCGGTCGCGAGTTAATCTACCAACTCAAATACAGCGAAGACCTCAAGAACTGGACGTACCTTGCAACCGTCAAAACCGACGCCGACGGCAAAGCCGAGTACACCGACAAACCGCCCGCCCGCGTCAATGCAAGGTTCTATCGGGTTTGGACTTCATGGTGACAGGGCTGTTTCGTCTGCAATGGCAACAGTGGTAATTCGGCGCTTTGCCCCTTAATCCGAAGCCTCCCCGCCAACAATCTGCCACTTGCCCAATCTCCTTCAACTAGCACAAAAGGTCTGGTTCTGCGTGCTGACCTACACCTCCCGCTCCACAGCCATGTGCTCCAGACACACCGGCGCACCTCGTCCAACTGCCACGCTTGGCTGCGAAAAATCCCCTGCGACTCCGTCGCAAGGAAGAGCGCGCCGATACCAATGGTTTCTCACGCGCTGTAGCGGATGCAGTCGGCGTTGGTAGGCGCGAAGCGTTTGGAGTGCGGCAGCTTGCTGCCGCTTTGTTCTTATGCCCAAACAACGTGCCTGTCCCCATCCGAGGGGTTCCTCCACAGACTTCGGCAGCCGCCGATAGGAGCAAGGGGCAATTTGCGGGCCACGCCGAACTCAGGGGGCAAAACCCAAACTGCGAGCCTGTCACCTTATCCAGCTCACTCCCAAAGGCCGTACTATTTTGACCGCCTTACTGATTGCCAGAGAAGCAGATACAGACAAACTGACCACACTCGCGGCGTGAGAATCTTCGCAAATACGAATGATTCTTCAATATCTTCAATATAGGAATGCAGCCCGGCCCGGCCCGCAGCGCTCGGCAACGGGCACAGGAGCCGAGTCACTGCTCGTCAAGCAACTTGGGTTCTGGCTACGCCGAGCTGCGAAGCATGCGGGCTCCCTGAAATCTCGCTTTAACGACGCGTCCCGTCACCTCCGAAACAGGCTCTTCAACATCCCCGCTGGCGATGGCAAGCCGCTGTCCTGTTTTCGGAATTTCCGGATCAGGTACTGGCTTCGTGCAGCCGTTAAGGCCATGATGAACGCATCGTAGCTCTCAAACCTGTCCGCCGGGTTCTTGGCCATCGCGCGCACGATTGCATCGCTCGTCGGAACTGTGATTTCAGGGACAACGTGGTGGGGCGGTGTCACCTCCACATGTATGTGTGCGGCTATGACCTCTTCAACCGTGGGCGCCTCGAACGGCACTCGGCCGGTAATTGCATGATACAGTGTCCCTGCCAGACTGTACATGTCTGAGAGAAAAGTCTCGGGCTCGTGTCTGACCTTTTCGGGCGCTATATAGTAAGGCGTACCCCAAACCGCGCCGTCCTGATCGCCTTCAGCATCGGTTCGCCTCGCAAGGCCGAAATCGACAAGTTTCGGTTCGTTCTCGGCATTGAACAAAATATTGCCCGGTTTGATATCACGATGCAGCAAACCATGTTTCAACGCCGTGTCCAGTGCAGACGCAACCTTGATCCCTATGTCCAGCACCTCGAGCTCGCTGAGCCGTCCCTTTTCGATTCTGTGGTCCAAACTGCCCCGATCCGCCAATTCCATCACAAGGTATCGCCGCCCCTCGCTTTCATCGAAAGTGTAGATATGAATGATGTTCGTGTGGTTCAACTGTGCGCATGCCCTGGCCTCACGACCGAAGTTTTCCAAAGCCGCCGGGTCGTCCTGGAGCTCCGTCTTCATCAGTTTCACTGCCACATCGCGCTCCAACGTGGTGTCGAACGCGCGATATACCGTCCCCATGCCGCCCGACGCAATGACCGAGCGAAGTTCAAACTGCCGCAGCCGCATCGGCATCATGACCTCGGCTCCACACTTCGTGCAGGCGACCGTGCTCAAGGGTTCAAGGCTGCTGTCCAGAAACAGCCTGGCACCACATGAGTAACAGGTCACCATCCGCAATTGCCCGTGCGTTTCCTTTACTTCCATATCCAACACCACACTAACAGCATGATACGTTCCCAGTCAGGCTTCAACATCGAAAAACAACAGCGTACACTTCTACCCAAGCACCAACAGCACCAGAAAGCAAGCTTCCGGTCGCTTTGCCCGCTTGATGTGCGCGTCAAACCCGGCAATCTCACCAGAACGTATCTTCGCTTGCGTCTGGCCGGTGAACCAGTGAGATCTCCGGGTTCACCACCGAAGCGTGGCCGCGCCAAAGTTGACCTGCGCCTTCAGCTCCGTTACTTTTCTGCCATGCGCGCAAAGCCGTGCTCGTCGCGACACCGAACAGTCCCACAAGCCCGTAGGGCCCCACGCCATCAATCCAAAGCCCGGTTTGATGTCCCCCACCCCGCGGTGAAGCCTTACAAGCAATGAACAACCAATCCGATCAGTTGTCAGATGTCCGACTCGATAAATGGCTCTGGGCAACAAGGGTCTTCAAGACCAGATCACAAGCTGCATCCGCATGCAACGCCGGCCACGTCAAACTCGCCGGCCAAAACCTCAAACCCGCACACAAGGTCCGAATAGGGGAGGTTTTCACTGTCCGGATCGGAGAACTCACCCGCACAGTGCGCGTCGTTGGACTGCTGACCCAACGGGTCGGCGCCAAGGTCCTTTCGCAGTATCTCGAAGACCTCACACCCCCTGCAGAATACGCACGGGCGCGCGAACTGAATCGCCAGTCAGCAATCTACCGCCCAAAAGGCCGCGGGCGCCCCACCAAGAAAGAAAGACGGCTCCTCCAACTCATGGGTTTCATTCCTCCTCCGGATTGAAGAAGGCCCGGCCGCCGTGGCGCGCGCCACGTTTGCATTATGCTTCCAAGAGCGGTTGCTTTGATACAGATTCAGATTACACTTCAGTTCGTGCGCGATAACACCACTATCTCGAGAAGCACCCGCCGAGGACCCGAAACATTGATACCGCCTTCCACAGCGCGGGCCAGTTTTGGGCCGTTGTCCTGTCTTCTCGTCGCGATGTTCCTTGCGAGCATATGCGGCATTTCAGCCACAACAAACTTCTTTGCCTGGAACGCTACGAACAACACAGTGGACGCCGAAATCGAAGGCTGGCCGCTGCAGAAAGTCCTTGAACACGTCGCCGCCCAAACACGATGGCAAATTATGGTCGAACCCGGGACAAGCCGGTTCGTCACTGCAAAGTTCAAGAATCTCAAACCCGGTGAAGCACTCAGAAAGCTCCTCAGCGATCTGAGCTTCGTAATGCTGCCATCGACAAACGGACCAACCCGCCTCTACGTGTTCAAAACCTCGGTCCAAACAGCAACAAACTTGGTCGCTGCTCCGCCGCCTCCAGCGGCCGTCCCGCAGTTGATCCCGGACGAACTTCTTGTCCGACTCAAATCAGATTCAACAAACTCCGTTGACGAATTCGCAAGCCGGTACGGCGGCAAAGTCATAGGGCGCATGGACGACTTGCACGTTTACCGATTGAAGTTTCAAGACGAGAACTCTGCAAAAGCCGCCCGCGAGGCCATGGCAAAGGATAACAGCATCGGCACCATCGAATCCAACTATGCCACCCCACGCCCAGGTCAACCCAACAGTTTGACCGGGCTCGACGCAATTCCAGCGCTTACGCTTCGCCCGGCACAAACCGGCAACCAGATCGTGGTCGCCCTACTGGACACAGCGGTCCAACCAGACGGATCAGCGCTCGGCAGTTTCTTGTTGCCCCAAGTCTCAGTTTCAGGCCCAAGCCAACCCCCCTCCGACATGCCATCACACGGTTCAAGCATGGCGGAAACTATTCTTTACAGCCTCGCGCGAGTTTCCAGCGAAACCGCAGAAAGTCCTGTACGAATTCTTCCGGTGGACATCTACGGTCCAAACGAATCAACCACCACTTTCGACATCGCCAATGGCATCGTCACAGCCGTCAGCAAAGGCGCTTCAATCATAAATCTCAGCCTTGGCGGCACGGGCGACAGCCCGCTCATCCACAGTTTGATCAGGTCAGCCCGCGATCAGGGTGTGCTCTTCATCGCAGCCGCCGGGAACGAGCCTACGCTCGCCCCAACCTACCCTGCCGCATACCCGGAAGTCATCGCCGTGACCGCACTAAGCCCAACGGGAGAAATAGCGCCTTACGCGAACAGAGGCGACTTCGTGGACGTTGCTGCCCCGGGCGTCAGTTTGGTTCATTATGCCGGACAATTGTACATGGTCACCGGCACATCCACAGCCACCGCTAACGTATCGGCTTTGGCTGCCGCTTTGATGTCCAACGCCACGAAAGACCCGGCAATCGTCGAGGCGCTCATCCGCCAAAACCTGGCAGTAACGGCTCTAGCCCCCAAACCTTAGCCCGCACAGTTCGCAGCCCGGGGTGGCCAACAGCCTTCATCAGGGGGCGGGTTTGGTTGATTGAAACAGGTGCAGGATCGGTGGTCGGGATTGAATGCGGCCGAGGACGGCCGCGCTCCCGCGCGCCGTTGCTTTTCCCACCGCGTGCAGGAGCGCGGCGATTCTTCGCCGCACCCAGCCGGTGAACGTTCGGGCGCAGGATTTGTGTGATCGAAACGGGTCGTAGCGTCGGTTGTCGCATTGATGCGGCCGAGGACGGCCGCGCTCCCGACGCCGTTGCTGTTTCCAACGCGTCGATAGGAGCGCGGGCATTCTTGCCCGCACCCAGCCGGTGTATGTTCGGTCGTCCGATTTACGGAATCGAAACGGGTCGTAGGATCGGTTGTCGCATTGATGCGGCCGAGGACGGCCGCGCTCCCGAGCGCCGTTGCTTTTCCCACCGCGTGCAGGAGCGCGGCGATTCTTCGCCGCACCCAACCAATGTATGTTCGGCGGCCCGACTTCCG
>JAAYVR010000220.1 GCA_012517065.1 Verrucomicrobiota bacterium
CGACCCGTTTGGATCACGCAAATGCGGCGCCCGAACATTCACCGGCTGAGATGCGCAAACAACGTGTCTGTCCCCATATGGCCCCATTCGATCTCGCCCCTGATCCCGATGGTCTTTCACGCGCTGCCGCGGATGCTGGTGGCGTTGGCAGGCGCGAAGCGTTTGGAGTGCGGCAGCTTGCTGCCGCTTTGTCTCTATGCACACACAACGTGTCTGTCCCCATATCTGCATCCGAGGGGTTCCTCCGAAGACTTCGGCAGCCGCCGATTGGAACAAGGGGCAATCTGCAGGCCACGCCGCAACCAGGGGACAAAACCCAAACAACGAGCCTGTCACCTTATCCAGCTCACGCCCAAAGGCCGTACCATTGTGACCGCCTTACTGGCGGCCAGAAAAGCGGATACAGAGCAACTGACCAACTCGTGGCATGAAAATCTTCGCAAATATAAATGGCTCTCCAATATAACAAAATACAGTGTGTCGCTAGCTTCGTTGCCGAAATCATGTCTGGTGGGGAGCACAGCCTGCGGTCTGGAAATTGAGATTCTGCTGTCTGGGCGCAGGTTTCCCTAGCTCGTAAGTCTCACCGAAATGGCGCTTTGGGTGTCTTGGTCTGGTCAGGCGGTGACATTTCCCGACTGGGTCAGTCTGATGCGGAACCACGTTAACGATTTTCAACCCGGCGGTAACAACTTGGCCGGTTTGAAAACGTAAACTTGAGCTTGCTTTTCCAAACCACCGGTGGTACGTATCAGCACTGTGTTTGCGGGTGTGGTTCAATGGTAGAACGCGGGCTTCCCAAGCCTGAGACGAGGGTTCGATTCCCTTCACCCGCTCCAAACATTCGAGCAGCCTCCGAGTCCAACCAACACGGTTGAAGGCACTTTCCCCTCGCCAATGAGTTCGCTCGCCCACAGTCGTTGCCCGCTCGCCAGGTCAAATCCCTAGCCCGCGTATTTCATACCCTGCGCAGTCTCAGACTTCCTGATCCCGCCGCACAGAGGTCCTCGAAGCAGAATTTGGGCTGATACCAATTCTCCAAAACTTTGCCTTATTACCAACGGTTCATGTGCGGAAACCTCGTCGTGATGGGGTTAGGAAAGGTTCAGCGCTTTTTCCGCGACGTCATGGGGTCTGAGTCTGCTCACAAGCAGCACTCACACCAGGAGAAACCCCTGGCTGGCCGTCATCCGTGGCCGGAGGGGCCTTGCGGCACTCGGACGGCCCGGTCCAGGCGGCGATGCAGGTAAGAGACCATCGTGAGCAAATCCAGGGCATCCTGCTCCTCAATGGTCCATTTGATCTTCGGAGCGTGGGCAGTGACGTTTCGGAAGGTTCCAAACACGCCCTTCAGGAGATTGGCGAAGCCCTTCTGGGCCGACTGCTCTGTTGCCAATTGGAGCGTGTTGATGGCGAGCAGCGGGTTCCGCACGGAGAAGGCTCAGGACTCCTGATCTCGTGGAATTTGGGAGGGCCCAACCGGCTCAAAAACCAAGCGCAGATCGGTTCCCGGATAGACAGTTTCTGTGGCCGTGAGTTCCGCACACACATGCTCGAGCACCGCGTCATGAATCCCGCTGCTCAACCAGTGCAGACGTACCGTGAGGGTCTTTTGCTCCATGTCCGGGCAGAGGTCCACCGCGCTTTCAAAAATCTGTCGGATCAACGAGCGCGCATCCTCGGAACGGGCTAACTTCTCCCGCGCTAGCGCCACCAGGGCCGTCTCGGCCCGATAGGCAATGAGCTTGATGGTGTCCACGAAGTGTTTTTTGGTCGTGCGCAGTTGAGTGAAGCGCTCGACCTCCGGTAGCTCTTTGAGCGTGAGGTGGCGAGACAGGGCTTTTCGTTCGGCCTTCAATTGCGCCAGCTTCTGCTCCTGCTGCTGGAGTTGTTCTAACTGGCGGCCCTTTTCCTGTTCGTAGGCGGCTACCGCCTCGGGCTCGGCTTGAGGGGGCAAGCTCAGGGCCCCAAATTGCGCTTGCACTCGCACCAGCACCGCCCGCTCCCGTCGCACCTCCTGATCCTTGCGCCGCCAGGCTGGATTGACCACCGTGGTGGTTTCAGGAAGTGGCTCGGTCCCATACTCGATCAAGCGGTCTAAACCGTAGTGCCGACCCATATACTGGAAGAAGCTTTCCTGGCACCACCGCGCGAACAGCGCCACCGCCACTCCGCCTAGATCGCGCAGGTAATCGGTCGAGAGCATCGCCACCTGATGCCCGCTCTCATCCCGCTGACGCACTTCCCGTACCCAAAAACCGTTGCTTAACCGTGTCCCTCGCTCCGCCAGCCACAACTCCACTTCCTCCCCATTGACCAGCCGAACTGGCCTAAGACTAAATTCTTCTTCCGCCCATTGCCCTTGAGGAAATTTGTGATACGTGATGACCGCAATCCGCTGCTTCCACCGCTCCCGGAAAAACTCCGGCGAGTAACCCGCCCGATCAAAGATCATTGTAAAGCGCGCCAAATACCGGTTGGCCTCCAAGGCTTGGGGGCTGGGTTGACCCGGCACCTCCTCCAGTAATCTCGGAATGATCTGTTCCTCCAACGTCTGGAGCAGCCCCGGATCGGCCGCCTGCGTCACCGCGAAGAATGGCTGCCCGGCCATCGCATTGACCCAGTAGTCGGTGGTCCCGAGCAAACACAGCCGCTGCCGTGCCACGTAGCGCCGCGGCAACTCGGTCAGGTGGCCGTGATACACCCGCACCTGCCCGTCAATGTAGAGGGTCCCCGCGCTCTCCGGTTGAGCCTCCATCCATTCCCGCGCCAGTTGCCCACTCCATTGCCGCACCGCTTGGCCCTCTTCACAGAGCACCTCCAGCTTGGCCCGCAAGGTCCGCACTTCCGGAATCCGGTCCAACCCCAACAGCCTCCCCCATTCCCCCGGCGGTTCATAGCGCATGGCCTCCAAGCTGGGCACCCGCGCCAGCCCCAAAAAGGCCACCGATAGAAAGATCGTCTCCAGCGGGTAATAGCCGGCCGGCAGCCTGAAATGCTCCTGGCTGTGGCGCAACAAACCCAAGGCCAGAAGCGCTGGCAGCGCGCACAATACCCCGCCTTTGGGCACATCGCTCACCGCTTCAAAACGGATCGGCGCGGCCTGCAGTTTGCCCAAGCTAGCCAGCAACCGCTCCTCCAGACGCGTCGTGGCCACCCCCAAGGCCGCCTCCCTATCCTCGGCGCTCCGCTGGCTCTTGGTGCTGGGGGCTAGGGCACACTCCCATAAGCGCTAACTTAAAAGATTGACTTTCCCGTCGGATTTCTCTAGTCTGCCGACGTGAACTCAATTCTGGCGGACGAAGAGTGGCAGCTCATTACCGGCTTCTTACCGGAGAACTGGCGCAAGACCGCACGCAGTTGTGGCGCTCTGACCCGTGCGCGTAACGTTAGCGATGCGGACACCTTGCTGCGGTTGATCCTTTTACATACCGCGACCGGCTTATCCTTGCGGCAGACGGTGGCGCGGGCCCAGGTGGCGGGGCTGGCCACTATTTCCGATGTGGCTTTGCTCAAGCGCCTGCGTGGAGCCGAAAGCTGGCTTTGCCATCTGAACCAGCAGTTGGCACAAAGCCAGCTCAAGGCA
>JAAYVR010000221.1 GCA_012517065.1 Verrucomicrobiota bacterium
AGCGCGGGCATTCTTGCCCGCCCCCAGCCGGTATATGTTCGGTCGTCAGATTTACCTGATCGAAACGGGTCGTACGATCAGTCATCGGCCTGATGCGGCCGGGGACGGCCGCGCTCCCGGTGCCGTTGCGCTTTTCCGACGCGTTACGGGAGCGCGGGCATTCTTGCCCGCCCCCAGCCGGTATATGTTCGGTCGTCAGATTTACCTGATCGAAACGGGTCGTACGATCAGTCATCGGCCTGATGCGGACGGGGACGGCCGCGCTCCCGACGCCATTGCTTTCTCCAACGCGTTCAGGAGCGCGGGCAAAAGAAACCATAGACAAAAGACCATAGACCAAGAACCTCGGACAAATGACAGGAGTCATGGGACAGCAACAAAATTCTTAATGTGATCACCGTTGCCAGTCTGCACGAATTGAGAAGAGCCAAAGACCCGATCCATACCAACCCGGGGCACCGCCCCAAGTTGGTGGGCCAAATCAGTGACAGCAAAGGCTGAAAGCCCGGGCTGACATACCCTGCCAACTTCCAGTTGCAGCACAGAGTCGCCTGTTGCATTATTTCCCAGGCTGCAAGTATGGAGCGAACAACAGGCATACTCTGGCACGACCAGCAACAGTTACGACCCTTGCTGGTCGCGTTCGCCATTTCCCTCGCCTTCCATCTTCTGTTGTTCACGGCAATCGATCTCGGCAGCCGCGCCGGGTTCTGGCAGTTCACCCCATTCGGTATGCTGGCAAAAGCGCTGGGCCTCGACCCCAACCGACTCCAGTTGTCCAAACAATTGCTCCAATCCCCCGCCTCCGCCGACCGCACAACCGCCTCCAAACCACAAGAAGAGGAAATGCCAAGGCTTTTCGTCGATGTCGATCCATCCCAGGCCACAGACGAAACCCCGCCAAATACAGCTTATTATTCCCCCTTCAACTCGCTCGCTGCCAATCCAGACACCAGTCGCGACACAGGAACACCCAAAATCGACGGCACCCAGGACAAGGTCCTCAAGACAAAGGACACCCTCCGGCCGATCGCCCAACCTCAGCCGCTCCAGCCAGCCCAACCGCCCCCCAACCAACCCGAAGAAGAGTCATCCCCACAAGAAGCCAAACAGCAGATCCCTCCGCCAGTCGTTGCGCAACCGATCAAGCCTGTCCAGCCATCCGAACCTCCACAACCGCCCGGCGAAACTCTCATGGCCCGCGCCACCCCTGTCATGCCCAAAATAGACGCTTCAAGCTTCTTCCCAACCGAAACCGGCGAGAACAAACAGGCACACACCCGATACAGACGCGTCGCAGACGCACTCGCTGCACGCCAAATTAATCCATACAGCGCTCTTGTCGGCGAGAAGTTCAAGCAAGACGGCGGCGTCAAACGATACAGCATCTCCTCGTCTGTGGACGTGCGCGCAAGCCCGTTCGGTTCCTACGACGCTCGTTTCATTGCCGCTGTACAGCAATGCTGGTATGCCCTCCTTGAAGAACACCGCTACAGCCTCGACCGCATGGGGAAGGTCGTCCTCGAGTTTCGACTCACCTCCGACGGCCGCATCACCGAAATGCGCGTCGTCGAAAGCGACGTCGGCGAAATATTCACCACAATATGCGAACTGGCAGTGACAAAACCAGCCCCCTACGAAAAATGGCCTGCCGACCTCCGAAAGATCGTCGGCACGGATTACCGCGATGTCCGATTCACTTTTTATTACTAATCCGTCAAACCCTAAACCTCTCAACCCAAACTTAGTCTCATCCGAATCACTCAAAGCTCGATAATAATATGTGGCAATTCCTAATCGCTGGCGGCCCGTTCATGATCTTCCTGGTGGCAACTTCCATCGTCAGCGTCGCTTTCATGATCGAACGTGGCCTCGCCCTGCGCAGAAGCAAGGTGGTCCCCAGAATACTCGAAGACGCAATCGAAAGCTGCGAAACAAAGGAAGACCTCCAGAATCTCAAACTTCTCTGCCAACAGGAAAGTTCATGCCTGGCCAGAGTCACCCTTGGCGCCATCGAACACCTCACATGGCCAAAAGCCGATAACGTCGATGCAGTCGAAACCAGGGCCAGACACGAAATCGTCATGCTCGAACGCGGTCTTGTCGTCCTCGAGGTGATCGTCGGCATAGCACCGCTTCTCGGTTTGGTCGGCACCATCCACGGCCTGATCACCTTGTTCGGCGACATTGGCCGAACAGGCCTAACAGACAACGCCGTCGTCGCCCGCGGCATCGCCATAGCACTCAATACAACCCTGACCGGGCTCTTGATCGCCATCCCAACACTCGTCGCGTGGAGCTACTACACCAAAAAGGTCGAGTCCATGGCCGTCGAAATGGAAACGCTCCTTGACGATTTCCTGCGTCGCCAGTACCGCCGCAAACCGCACTCCGTCCAATCAACGCCTCAACCAGCCGCCAGATAACCCACCGCACCCGTTCCTCCAGCCATGCGGTTCTTCACTCGCAAACGTCGCCAGCCACCAGCGGTCATCATCGTCTCACTCATCGACATCCTCATCGTCCTGCTCATATTCATGATGGTGACCACGACCATCAGACAACACCCCGCCGTCAGGCTCGCACTCCCTGAAACACGATCCGGTCATGACGGCGCAACCGAAGACCAAATCGTCGTCACAGTCACCGCCCAACCCCCTTACTTCTATCTCGGCCAACAACAGGTTTCTCTCGATCAGCTCACCGCGGAATTGATCACACGCGCAGCCAAAGACCCTAACACCGCCCTCACAATCCGAGCCGACACGGCAGCCCCATGGGGCAAGGTCGTTAACATCATGGACGCCGCCAGAGCAGCAAAAATCAAAAACGTCAGCGCAAGAATCAAACCCTCCAGCTAGCCCCCATATTCCCCAGCCCCAGCCCGGCGTAGCCGAAACCACAGTCGCCTGACGGGCAACGCCCCCCGGGCTCTTGAACCCCCCCCGGACCTTCAGCCACGCCATGCTGGGAAACATGCCCTGCGCCTCCGTCGCAAGTAAGAGCGCGCCGATCCCAATGGCTTCTCACGCGCTGCCGCGGATGCAGTGGGCGTTGGTAGCCGCGAAGCGTTTGGAGTGCGGCAGCTTGCTGCCGCTTTGTGTTTCCGGGCAAACAACGTGTCTGTCCCCATATCCGCACCTTATTTGGGTCCGCACCCAAACAACGAGCCTGTCACTTTATCCGACTCACTCCCAAATGTCGCACTGCGGCGACCGCCTTAGTTGCTGCCAGAGAAGGAGATAAGGAGAAATTGACCAAAACTCACAGCCTGAAAATCTTCGCGAATGAGAAGGACTTACCAATATAATGATATAGCCTCAGACTTCCTGATCCCGCCGCACAAGAGTTCCTCGGACCAGAATTTGGGCTGATACCAACTCTCCAAAACTTTGTCTCAATACGAACGGTTTATGCGCGGAAAACTCGTCGTGGTGGGTCAGGAAAGGTTCAGCGCTTTTTCCGCGACGTCATGGGGTCTGAGCCTGAATACTGAGCGAAGCGAGTTTCTGGATCCAACCCCGGAAACCCCACCGGATCGAGCGCATGTATGTACCCGGGGGGAGTTGGCCGGTCAGATTTACGGCTTGCCCCTGTTCACGCCCACCCTGCTCAAAACGGCCGCCCAACGGCGCCCCTCGTCACTGCCTGTGAGCTCTTCTTCGGCGCAGGTGGCTTGTACAAGAGACCAAACCGATTCAAATTGCTGCTCAGCACTGACAAATTGCTCACCGTCAATCTCCATTGCGAGGCCACATTCTCGTCCTTGAGCAGACTCCCCGCCAGCCCGCGTCCAGACTCGAGATCGTTCAACAGCCGGTTGACGGTCACTGACGCCACATTCAAATTGCTTATTGTCAGGGTGGCTTGATCGCGGTTCGTCGCCACCGCCTGTTTCAAGTCAGCCGCAAGCTGCTCCAAACTCTCTGAAAACGAGATCAAATTGCTCACCCCGGTCGTGATCGCAGGCGCGTTCGACACAATAAGCCCGTCCACACGAGCCGCGGTTTCATTCACGCGCGATGACACCTCCTTGAAATTCGCCAGGACTGCGCTCATGTTCGTCAGGTTCACTTCCGTTAACAGAATCCGATCCAACCTCTCAACTACACCGTTAAGCTGTTGAATCGTCTCGTCAGCCCTCTTCAAAAAGCCCGTTGCCGCCCGGGCCGCCTCCTGCAAATTGAAAGGCTCCATGCCCGTAACAAGATCGCCCTCTTTCAAAAACCCGCCTTCGTTCTTGGTCGGCGTTATCGACACGTACTGGTCCCCCAGAAACCCCGCCTGCTCGATCACAAATGACGCGTCGCTCCGGATCTGATACTGCTTCAGTATTTTCAGGTGAATCAGAACGGCCCGCCCATCAGGAGTCAGGTCCACCCGCCCAACCGAACCAACCGGCACGCCGGCCATCAACACCGCAGCACCCCGCTTGATGCCACCCACGTTGGCCGTCCGAAGCAGTACCTCATACGTCGGCTTGCCCAACGTAAGCCCTTTGCTGAACAGAATGACCAGTGTCGCAACAAGAACAATCCCAACCATCACGAACACCCCAACCCGCAACAACAAACGCTGCTCCTTCATAGCGCAACCTCCTTCTCCGAATCCGCAACGCCTTCAACAAATTGCCGAACCACCGGATCACTCGATCCAAAGAATTCATCCACCTCGGCCGAAAAATGAACCCGCCCGCCGTGCAACATCAACACCCTCTTGCACACGTGCCTCACACTCCGCATGTCATGCGTCACCACAATCGATGTTACCTTGAGCTGATCGCACACTCGCACGATCAGTTTGTCTATGCTGTCCGCAACGATCGGGTCCAAACCCGTCGTCGGCTCGTCATACAAAACTATCTGCGGCCGATACACAATCGCCCGAGCCAACCCAACCCTCTTCTTCATCCCCCCGGACAGCTCCGCCGGCTTCTTGTCTTGTATCCCGGGCAAATCCACCAGCTCGAGCACCTCGGCCACCCGCTTCGTAATCTCCGCCTCACCAAGCTTCCCGTCCCGTCTCAGCGCAAACGCCACATTCTCAGCCACCGTCATCGAGTCAAACAATGCCGCCCCCTGAAACAGCATTCCAAATTTCCGCCGCACCTTGAGCAGCTCGCGCTCGCTCATCCGGGTAATGTCCTCGCCGTCAATAAGAACCTTGCCAGCCTCAGGTTTCAACAAACCGATCAGAATCTTCAGCAGCACGCTCTTTCCACAGCCACTGCGCCCCACAATACCAACAGTCTCGCCAGCCCCGATTCGGAAACTCACGCCGCCCAGCACGCGATGGCGACCGAAAGATTTCTCGATCCCGACTGCCTCAATCGTATCCATAAATCAGCCGGTTCAAGAACATCGTAAGAAAGAAGTTGCTCATCAGTACCGTGATCGACGACGCCACAACCGCTTCGGTCGTCGCACGTCCCACCCCCTCTGCGCCTTCACGGCAGTTCATCCCCTTGTAACAACTGACCGTTGCCACAATCCCCGCAAATACCACGCTCTTCAGCAACCCAATGATTATGTCCTCGACATACGTGTACCGCAGCATGTTGTGCCACGCGTACGCAGAGTCAATCCCAAGCAACCCCACGCCAACCCCGTATCCCGCCGCAATGCCAATCGCAATCGACTCCGCCGTCAACAGCGGCAACGCAAGCAATGTCGCCAATACCCGCGGCACCACAAGGTAATCAATCGGATGCGTCGCCAGTGTCCGCAGCGCGTCTATCTGCTCGGTAACACGCATCGTCCCCAGCTCCGCCGCCATCGCAGCACCAACGCGCCCAGCCACCATCAGCCCAGTCAACACAGGCCCAAGTTCACTTCCCATCGACACGCTCACCACTGCAAGCGTCGCGGTGTCCATCTTGACCTTGTGAAACTGAAAAAACGTCTGCGCGCACAAAACCATCCCCGTGAACGCCCCGGTGATCACAACGACCGCCTGCGACTTGACCCCAATGAAATGCAACTGATACAGCAGATCACTGAACGATAAACGCTGCGTCACCATCGCAAGCCCCGTCTCGGCACACAAAAGGGCGTACCGGCCAAGCCCGCTCAGCTGGTCCTCAAACCATTCTGCAAACTCCCGTATCATGTTCCATCAACTAGTAGCAAATCTCACAACTTTTTGCACTGTTATTCCACCACTGCAATAGAGTTTCACCCTTGCCAACCCACAGCACTGTCAGCATCCTTTTGCCCATGCAATCCTATGAACTTCTCCGCCAGGTTTACGACAGCTCGAACCCGAAGAAGATCGCTGACGACCTCGGACTTTCGCTCTCTCTGATCTACAAATGGGCCGAGCCGGCAGAAAACACCGGCAGTGGCACCGTTAACCCATTGGACCGTGTCGCCGCCCTCATCCGTTCAACAGGCGACACACGAATTGCCCAGTGGATTTGCGAGCAGACTGGCGGTTTCTTCATCAGGAACCCCAAAGGGCTGTGGCCCCACCCAGAGTACCTCGTCCCAGCAACAAACCGAGTTGTCCAAGAGTTTGCTGACCTCCTCGCCGTTATAGCCAAGGCCGCAATCGACAACGTAATCTCCAAACAGGAAGCCGCCGCCATCAGAGCCCGCTGGGAAGACCTCAAGTCCGCCACCGAAGGCTTCGTCCGCTGCTGCGAAGAGGGCAACTTCGCGCCCATGCGACAGCCCACCACACCGACACAGCCGCCGCAATGAGACCGCTGCCCCCTTGTCACGCGTGCAGAATCAACCTGCCTCAACCCAAACTCAACCTAAATCGCCCTAAACTTTAATCATTTATGATGCACAGAACCAAACCACTCCGCACCCTCGCCTCCTCATTAACGGCGATCGTTCTTGCTGCCTCACTTCACTCCGAAACCGTCCAATCAGACATTTGCGTGTTCGGCGCCACTTCCGGCGGCATCGCCGCCGCCGTTCAAGCCTCGCGCATGGGCCACAGTGTCGTCATTGTCGAACAAGGCTTTCACATCGGCGGGCTCACCACCGGCGGCCTCGGCGCCACGGACATAGGAAACAAAGCAGCCATCGGCGGTGTCTCGCGCGAGTTTTATCACCGCATCGCCCTTCACTATGCCTCGGACCGCGCATGGGTGTTCGAAACACGCGCAGAGTATTTCGCCAAAAAACGCAGCGGCCAGGTCGCGGCATCCAACCTCGACGCCGCTGACGCAACCATGTGGACGTTCGAACCGCGCGTCGCAAGCACGGTGTTCAACGAAATGCTCGCCGAAGCCCGCGTCCCGGTCTATCTCCGGCATCCTCTCCAAAAAATCTCACGCCGCGGCCGCGCCATCGCAGAAATCGTAACAACACCCGGCACGGTTTTTAGAGCACGAGTTTTCATCGACGCCTCCTACGAAGGCGATCTGATGGCCGCAGCAGGCGTCCCATACCACGTCGGACGCGAAGCAAATGCCACCTACGGCGAAACTCTCAACGGAATCAGAGCCGAAACACCAAAACATCAATTCCTCGTCCCAGTTGACCCTTACATCAAACCGGGCGACCCCAAGAGCGGCCTGCTGCCTTTCATCCAGCCAGGTGACGGCGGCCTCCCCGGTCAAGGCGACCGCCGTGTTCAAGCATACAATTACCGCCTGTGTTTCACCACAAACGCAGCCAATCGCCTGCCGCTTGTGCCCCCGCCAAACTACCGGGAGTCAGACTACGAACTTCTCGCACGATACCTCGAAGCGCTCGTCGCCGCAGGAAAACGTCCCACCCTCGACCAGCTCTGGAACCCAATCTGGATGCCAAACCACAAAACCGACATCAATAACAACGGCGCGTTCTCGACTGATTTCATCGGCATGAACTGGGATTACCCAAACGCCTCCCTCACAGATCGTGAACGAATCGCTCGCCAGCACGAGAATTACATCCGCGGCTTTCTCCATTTCCTCGCCACCAACCCACGCGTCCCGCAAAACATCCGCGCCGAAATGCAACAATGGGGCCCTTGCAAAGATGAGTTCGTCGAAACCGGTGGATGGCCCTCGCAACTCTACGTCCGCGAAGCGCGCCGCATGATCTCTGATTACGTCATGACCGAACACAACTGCCGATACAACCGCACAGCCGAAGATTCAGTCGGCCTCGCCGCCTATAACATGGACTCACACAATTGCCAGCGCATCGTCAAGAATGGCAGGGTCGAAAACGAAGGCGACGTCCAGGTACCCCCAATGAAACCTTATCCGATCTCCTACCGCGCCATAGTGCCCAAAGCACGGCATTGCGAGAACCTCCTTGTGCCAGTGTGCCTGTCAGCTTCGCACATCGCTTACGGCTCAATTCGCATGGAGCCCGTCTTCATGGTGCTTGGCCAATCAGCCGCAACCGCAGCCGCTCTGGCAATAGAAGCCAATACCACGGTCCAACAGGTCTCAATTACCGCACTCCAAAACCGACTCCGAGCTGACCGCCAAATCCTTGAATGGCAGGCCCACTGAAACGACGCCCGACTGCCACGCTTCGGCCAAAGTGCGACCAGCACGCTCAGCTTCATTTGCAGAAAGCAGGTCAAATCAGTGCTTGAGACCCGCCACAACCTCGCTATCGTCTGAACCAAACATTCTTGTCTTTTTGAATCTATGGGCGGCTTTTTCGGCGTGGTCTCCAAATACGATTGCGTGTCCGACCTGTTCTACGGGACCGACTATCATTCGCACCTCGGCACCCACAGGGGTGGGCTGGCTGTTTACGACGGGCAAACTCACACAAGGTACATCCACGACATCTCAAATGCCCAGTTCAGATCCAAGTTCGAACACGATGTCCACCGCCTCAAAGGCCGAATGGGCATCGGCGTCATCAGCGATACCGATGATCAGCCGCTCATCATCGGCTCACACCTCGGCAATTACGCAATCGTCACTGTCGGCCGCATCGATAATGCCTCTGAACTCATCAAGCATGCTTTCAGCCTAAGGTCCGCCCATTTCTCTGAAATGAGCGCCGGCGGCGTAAACCCAACAGAACTCGTCGCCATCTACATCAATCAGGGCGCCTCTTTCACCGAGGGCATCTCCATCGCACAAAACGCAATCAAAGGGTCCTGTTCCATGTTGCTCCTCACGCAAAAAGGACTCTACGCCGCAAGAGATAAATTGGGGCGCACACCCGTCGTCATAGGCCGTGGGCCGCACGGATACGCAGCCGCAATGGAAAGCTGCGCTTTCCCGAACCTTGGTTACGAAACCGTCCGCGACCTCGGCCCCGGCGAAGCCGTTTTCCTCACCCCGGAAGGCATCGAACAGGTCATCATGCCCTCGTCCCGCTGTCAGATTTGCTCCTTTCTTTGGGTTTACTATGGCTACCCGGCCTCCAGTTACGAGGGCGTCAACGTAGAATCAGCTCGCTACCGCTGTGGCGCTGCCCTTGCAAAACGCGACTCGGCGAATGTGGACGCCGTCGCTGGAATACCTGATTCAGGCACCAGCCACGCTCTCGGCTACGCAACAGCAAGAGGAATCCCCTACTGCCGCCCGTTCGTCAAATACACCCCCACATGGCCAAGAAGTTTCATGCCCCAACAGCAACAGGTCCGCGATCTCATCGCACGCATGAAGCTCATCCCTATAAGAGAACTCATCCAAGGTAAAAGGCTCCTCTTTTGCGAAGATTCTATAGTCCGCGGAACACAACTCCAGGATACCATCCGCCGCCTCTACGATTACGGCGCCAAAGAAGTCCATATGCGCCCCGCCTGCCCACCTCTCATCTACGGCTGCAAATTCCTCAATTTCTCACGCTCAAGATCCGAACTCGACCTCGCAGGCCGCCGCGCAATCGCTGAGATCGAAGGCCGCGATTGCCCGCCTCCGGCCGATTATCTTGACCCCGCCTCGGACAAGTTCAAAGAAATGGTCGATCGCATCCGCCGCAGGCTCGCCCTGACAACCTTGCAGTATCAAATGCTGCCTGATCTCGTGGCCGCCATTGGCCTTCCAAAGGAACGCCTGTGCACGTATTGCTGGGACGGCGCTGAATGAACCCGCAAAATTCGATGAGCCCATCCCGCCTCGCCACGGCCCTCGAGTCCTAACCTCAGCTCTCAGTAAGAAGGACTCTCTGACGCACCCCGGCCCCGTTTGACTCCCGGAGTGTGTTGTGCAATTTTACCCCCAAATAGAGGGACAGACACGGTATTTGGGCGCCCGGGGTTCTGACCCGGACCCGCCCAACCAGTCGGCCAATGGGAGGCACGGCTGCGCGCCTGTCGCTCTGTTGCAAGGAGAACAACAAGACAAATCAAGGAGGTTGTAATGAGACTGCCCAGAATCAAACTTCAGGGTAA
>JAAYVR010000028.1 GCA_012517065.1 Verrucomicrobiota bacterium
GGCAGAAAAATAGGAGGCAGAAATATCGGAGGCATAAAGATGGGGTGGGAGCGGATGTGCGGCGTTGTTGGGAATGGGCGGTTGTTTCAGGAACGAGTTTTCTGCCTGACGGTTTTTCTGTTGGTGGTGGTTGGCGTGTTGTCGTGCGTGCGGGTGATTCTCATGCCTTTATAGCACTGATGGCTCGCAGGGCGAACCCGCTGGACGTTGTGAGTTGAACCGCGAAATAGACGAAATAAACGAAAGAGGTGGCGACGAAAGCAACGTTGTCGGGAGCGCGGCCGTCTCGGCCGCATCAACCGGATGACCGATCGTAGGGCCTGTTTCAATCACGCAAATCCGGCGCCCGAACCTTCACCGGTTGGGTGCGGCGAAGAATCGCCGCGCTCCTGCATGCGGTGGAAAAGGCAAAGCCCCCGGGAGCGCGGCCGTCCCCGGCCGCATCGAGCCGATGACAGATCGTACGACCCGTTTCGATCATGCAAATCTGGAGCCTGAACGTTCACCGGCTGGGTGCGGCGAAGAATCGCCGCGCTCCTGCACGCGGTGGAAAAGGCAACGCCCCCGGGAGCGCGGCCGTCCCCGGCCGCATCAACCGGATGACTGATCGTGCACCTGCTTCAATCACGCAAATCCGGCGCCCGAACATTCACCGGTTGGGTGCGGCGAAGAATCGCGGCGCTCCCACAGGGCGCTAGGAACCCCAGCGGCGCCGGGAGCGCGGCCGTCCCCGGCCGCATCAACCGGATGACCGATCGTAGGGCGCGTTTCAATCACGCAAATTGGGCCTCTGAAACTCCAGATTAGCGCGGGCTTTCAGCCCTTATCTTTCCGACACCGGTCCGACTACCTGGGGCTTCGCCCAAGGCTGGTATGAAGCGGGCCTTCGGCCCTATAATCACCGTCATACCTCGGATGTTCCTGAACAAATATGCTGTGAAATACAATGAAGCCTACACGTGGCATTCACATTCGACGCCCAGTTTGAATTCACCCCAGCCCGGTGGCCCGAGCATACACCAAAGCGCCAACGGCGCGGCCTCATACCAGCGTGGGGCGAAGCCCCACGAACCAACGGCGCGGTCTTATACCAGCGTGGGGCGAAGCCCCACGATAAGGCGGCCTCCACTACCACCTTCCTCAATCCAAGGGCTGAAAGCCCGCCCTATTACATTCCCTTTCGCGTATTTCGCCTGTTTCGCGGTTGAAAGCACCTGGGCTGTTGGCCCAGCCCGGAAATCTCACCGCCTGACAAGATCAAGACGCCCAAAGCTTCACGCCGGTGAGATTTCCGGGCCGGGCTGGTATGAATCGGGCGTTTGGGTCTCAAGGCGAGGTTAAGGTGGCCCGATAGAACCGGGATGGCGAACCGGCTGGCGGCCAATCGACGCACTCGAAGTACCCGAAGTCATCGGATTTAACATTGCTGAGCGGTCGCCAATCGGGTTCAGTTATCAAGTCCGTGTATTCGATTGTGTAATCGTAACCAGGAATGCCATTGCCAGTGATGCGTGCCGAACCATCTTGGCCGTAGGCCCAGGTCAGGTTCAGCGATGGAGCGGTATTGGTGACGATGGTGATGGTGACTGTCCCTGTGCTGAAGCCGCCGCGGCCGTCGCTCACGATGTAATCAAACGAGTCCGTGTCGGTAAGGTCGGCTGGCGGCAGATACATCACCCAGCCGTCGCCGGTGGTCACTGCCGCGCCGCGGGCGCTGGTCTGAGAAACACTGCTCAGGATAAGACTGTCCCCGTCGGGGTCGGTGCCCAAGAGAGACGTGACAGGCACCTTGCAGCCCGCTCTTGGGACACGCTGCACCGTGGGTGAGTCGGGCAAAGGACGATGATTGATCACAAGCGCCGCGTTTGAGCTGGTGACCGAACCGGACGAGTTCGAGACCACCACCGAATAGAAACCTGCGTTGCTGTCATGAACATTGGCCAACACCAGCACATTGTTGGTTCCGCCCGGGACCGGATTGGTTCCATTGAAGTACCACTGGTAGGACAGTGGCGGAGCGCCGACTGCAGTCACGGAGAATGTGGCGTCGCAACCTTCCGTCACGAGCTGGTCTGTGGGTTGGACTGTGATGGTGGGGGGCACATTTGTGCCGTTATCGAGTATGAACACCACCGCGCTGGCAGGCGCGATAACCGTGTAACCCGTGCCGGGCAGCAGCGACAAAGCAACGGTTTCGATTTCCTCTGCTGTTGCATCTGCCAGCGGCCGGACTTCAAGTCGCACAGTGTCAGCGCCGGCGGGGAACGTGACTGAATCGGCAATCGTAACATAATCGACGCCATTGATTGCCGTCCCGCTGACGCTGAGATTGACGGTGAGACTCGAGTTTGTGGGGCCGACCCTCGAGACAAGGAACGCGCCGATGCTCGAACCGTTTTCGGTCGTGAAACCCATGGACGCCAGCGAGACCCCGACCTCGTTGTCCATGATTGTCACGGTGGCGCTGCTGGCCTGGGGGGAAACGCGGGCGGTTCCTTGGGCCGTTAGGGTTAGCACGACGGTTTCGTTCACTTCATATGTTGTGTCGTCACGCGGAACAACCGACACTGGAACGGACCATGCACCGGCTGGGATTGTAACTGAAGTGCCCACAGAATCATAGTCAACGCCGCTTGTGGCAGTGCCTCCGACGGTGAAACTGACCGTGAGCGGAGCGTTTGTACCACGATCACGGCTGATGATGAACTCGCCCGTGTCGGAGCCCGGCTCGGCCGCGATCGGATCACTCGCGATCACACTCACGATTGGCAGACTTTCACTCGAGTCGTTGTCTGCGATGGTGACGGTTGCTGAACTGGGCGAGCCGATTTTGGCTCCCACAGCGCCAAGCAACTTGACAGTGACCGTTTCAGGCGGCTCGGGTGTGGAATCGTCCACCGGTGTGACGACCAGATTAACACTGCTTTGCCCGGCGGGGATGATGCAAGAGTTGCCCAAGGGCTGATAATCACTCGGACTGCTGGCAGTGCCGGTTACCTGGAACAGCACAGTGAGGTCGCTGCTGGTGCTGCCTGAACGCGAAATCCGGAACGAGCCTGACTTCGGGCCCGTTTCAGAGGCGTTCGGCGTGACGGCGGAAATGGTGACGTTACCGGAGCCATCGTTGTCCACAATCGTGTAAGTGTGGTTTGTCACGGCATCCAGCAGCGCATTGGTTGGATTGAGCAAGCTGATCACGATGGTTTCGTCAGCTTCGGCCAAAGAATCATCGGTCACGCTGAACAGGATGCTTTTGGTGGTTTCATTTGCCGCGAAGGTCAGAGTGCCACTGGACAGGGAGTAATCCTGGCCGCCGGTAGCCGTTCCGCCTGATACAGCGTAGCCCACCGTGACGGGAGAACTGCTGGTGGTGCTGAGAACAACTGCAATCTGCACTGTGGTTGCACTTTCAAGGGCGCTGGAAGAACTTGTGGCAAATCTCACTCCGACCATTCCGGTGGTATCGTCATCATTGATCGTGACTGTTTGGGCGGTCGTGGTCCCGCGGTTGTAGTTTGGAGATTCTTTCAGCGTCAGGATGACAGTCTCCGCTTTCTCGCGGATGTTGTCATCCAAGGGAGTGATGAGGAGAACGGTGCTGCTGCTGCCTGCGGGGATTTCGATGCTATTGGGAATAGCGGAGTAGTCCACGCCGTTGTTAGCAGTTCCAGAAACGTCAAAAAGGACCGTCAGCGGATTAGCCGTGCTACCGGTGCGGGTAAAAGTGAATGCTGCAGTGTCCGTCCCGGGTTCGGCGGCGGTTGCGTCTGACACAGATAAGGTTACGGTGGGCATTTCGTCATCGTTAATGACGAGCCACGCTTGGCCGGGGTTGCAGATGTTGTATAGCGGGCTGCTTGTGAGCGTGGCGACCACGGTCTCATCACCTTCAACCAAGCTGTCATTCAGCGGGGTGATGGTGATAGTGGCTGTGGCCTGGCCGGCAGGAATCAATACCGTGCCCGACAGGGCGGAATAATCAACGCCATTGACTGCTGTCCCTTCAAGCGTGTAGTTGACAAGCAGGTTCGCGGCAAGACTTCCGGTCCGCGTCACGGTGAACCGGCCGGTGTTGCTGCTATTCTCGATCGCTTGCTTGTCGGTGGCGACAATGGTTACTGTGGGCGGATCGTCATCTACGATCGTCACCTGAGCCGAATTGTATTCGCCTACCAAGTAAGCGACATTGGGGGCAACCGTTACTACCACTGTTTCGTTCCCTTCGACGAGCAGGTCATCAATGGCTGTAAAAGAAACCGATGCTTTGGTTTGGCCGGCTGGAATTGTGATCACTCCGGGCAAGGGCGTATAATCCACACCGCTTTGAGCTGATCCTGAGACCGTATAGTAAATCGCAAGGTCCTCGGCCACGGGGCCAACGCGAGTAAACTCAAACTCACCCGGGTCGGCCTTGCCTTCGACAATCAGGTTGTCAGAGTCCTCGCTCAGGGTCTTGGCTGCAACGGAAACCGTTGGTTTGGTGGCTGTCTCATTGTCCTCGATGACGACTACAACCTCTGCGTTCGGGGTGATGAGATACTCGGTACTCTCAGCCAAACTGAACACGACTGTTTCTGGGCCTTCGCTTTCGGTATCCTCGATTGGCGTGACGAAGAAGTTGGTTGAACTGACACCAGCGGGCAGGGTGATTTTCGGGGGCCAGGTCGTCCATTTAGGTGACAGGCTGTAGTCGGCATTCAAGTCTGCCGTGCCACTTACCTTGTAGTTCACAGTCAAACTGGAAGCTGTTGGTCCGGTTCGACTGAGTGTGATTGAGGCCGGAACAAGGCCCTGCTCGCGAGTCACTGGGTCGGTCGCAGTAAGGAACACAGTCGGTTTGGCCTCGCCTGTCCAGTTGACCTCCGTCAAGTCCTCGCTGACTGTGATCGGGTTGGTCCATCCGATCGGCTGGAGGGCAAGTCCGTACTTGACTGCTCCGAGCGTGTAGGACGAGGACGCCAAGCCAGCCAAAACATACTGACCGTCGCTGTCCGTGTAAGTGCCGCGGTAAGCGCTGCCTGTGAGTCCATTATGAACTCGAGCGCCCTCGATTGGCTGCCCCGACGCATCAGTGATCCTGCCGGCGACACGATACGTTGCTGGCGAGCCAACGGTGACCACTACGAACCGGCTGGCCACACCACCTTTCATGTCGCTCACAACGCAGCGCACGACATAGTCCCCGGCAGCAGACCATTTCTTGCTGGCCGTCGGCGCATTTGAACCAAAAGTCAGATCGCCAAAATCCCACCAGTATGCGAGTGCGTCATCGTTGGCATCGGAGGCAATCGCCGTGAAGTTCACCGGCACATTGGTTGCGACGCAGACGGAGTCCACTGCGATTTGAAGGGTTGGTGGCAAGTTGTCCGGAAAGAATCCAATGTTAACTTGCACGTCAATCCATATGTCAGGCGCGCTTCCCCCTTTCGCAAGAGGTGTGATATGGATGCCGGCTGACGCGTCGCTGAAGGTGCGGCCAATGACAACTGCGGCGTCGTCTTTGCTGCTGTTGCCGGCAGGTGTGCCCGGTGTGGTGTCGAGCAGATGCGTGCCTCCGCCGCTGCCGCCGGCTTCATTGGACCACGGGTTCCAGTGCAACAGAATGCCGTTCTGTGTCCATGGATTCGACGTGAACTTCTGTCTGAACTCAGCGCAATAGTCACGGTAGGAATCCTTCGCGACTCGGAGGCCGTATTTGAAGCTGCTGACAAGCTGAGGCACGTCGAAAGCGTAGATCCGGTAGCAGCCGCTATTGGTGACGTTGTGGAAGAACTGGTCGGGGAGCCAATCCAGCTTGTTCTTCCATATCACGTTGAATTGGCAGCTCCCTGCCGACGAATTTCCCATGGTATCAAAGATGTCACCGTACGTGGCATTGCTGCCTGCCCCGATGACGCTGTCACCTGTTGCGTTCCAGAAATTGGCGTGGAGCAGCCCATAACAATGCCCCAACTCGTGGGCTGTTACTCCCACGCTCGAGGTTTGGAGCCAGATGCCCTTGTCTCCGACGTAACTCTGTCCGTTCCAGTTGTATCCCGGAACCTTGTTGTGGCGGACGATGTCGAAGTCGTAGTTGTCGGTGTCGAAGCCAGCCGCGCGTGCAGCGTCACGGGCATCCGCCAGAAGACTCGTGGAGCCTTGGACGCCGTACCAGTCTTTCGTCTGGGGCAATATCAGAAGCGGAGTAACATCCGGGACGATGGACGTGGTTCCGTATGAGTTCTCGACGAACCACGTGTTGATGTCGTTCATCAAACTGTAAGCTGCATCCTCGGTGATTGGTTCACTGGGGTCCTCTCGGAACGCGACCCGCATGAAGAGCAGGCGTTTCGGTCCCTGGGTCCAACTGTCTCGGAGCAGCTCTACGCCTTTCCCATAAACCCCACCTTCATCACCTGCGAGCTGTGCAGCCAATTTTCTGAAATGGGTCTCGCCACACGCGGCGACGATCTCGTCACCGACATCAGCGAGCACGGCATTTTCGACAGAAACAGGCGCACCGCAGAAAGCGCAAGTGTCCAGATCACCGGGCTTCGAGACTTGCTCGCCTGGTTCGAGACGGCGCAATGGGTATTCGTGGACTGCCATCAGCCCGTCAATAGCAATACCGTGGAGGAAGACATTCCTCTGGCTTATCTGGTGGGTCCGACTGCCATAGACAAACGCCCTGAAGGTCCTTGACCCGATCTGCACTTTGCGGTGCAGCTCCGAGGTGCCCGTGTCGAGGTCGTCAGAAGTTATTACCCCGAAAAAGCCGCGTCCGCTGACCCTCTCCTCCAAAAACCGTTCAACCGAAGCAGGCAGCCCGGCTCGGAGTCGCAAGGGCAGTGCGCACTGCAGAGCCTGCGCTGGGTCGGTTTGGATAAGCTCCTTGAGTGCCTGTCGGCGGCTCAGAGCGAGCGATTCGCCCACCGCGAGCTCTTCAGGGGATGGCCCACCGCGGTTCGTTACGTAATTCGCAGCCCATGCCGCAAAGTCCGCCGAGACTTTCCTGCAGAGGTCTGCCTCAGAAGCGGGTTTTTCAGACTTGCCAGGGTCTGACATCACTTGGTGGGAGAACGCCGCGTCATTCGTTGACGCAGCATGGCGGTCGGCAGGGATGGCCGGGAACCCGCTTAGTGTTGGGCGGCTCTGCGGGGTCGTCTGGTTTGCGGAGGAGGTCCGTTCGGGATCATGGAACGACCGTCCGGCAAACCACAGAACACACAGAAAAACAAGCCCCAGCCACAGTGTTGGGCGCCATGGACGACGTTGTTTTTCTTGGCATCGCACAGGTTCAACTGCAAAACTACGTTTATTCGTGCAGCAAGGTCAAGTTATGGGCAATTACCGCATCGCATGAACCAAAGCTTCGACGTGCAACGGTTAGCGCTCAACGTTCAACTTTTCACCGGACGGAGATCCGTTAGTTGAAAGTTCCACTCTGATAGTCTTTGGGTTCATTGACCGGAAACACGTTCTTTTGGCCGCGAAAGCTTCCCGTGCTTCTTGTACCCTGCATCACGGCGGTCCTTAGCATAAAGTCTGCCACCAACGAGGCGTGCGTCTTTTGCCTGTGATGTGCAGGATCGGCTGAATCCTGTCATCACAAGCGCAAGACGCGGAAGTTCGGCTTGGGCAATGTGAGGTGAGAATACTAGACGGAGTTTCTGTCCAATTGCGGATTAAAGACTTGCAATGTAACCTGCCAACCTGTCCGGCCTTTGGGGATTCCTTGCTTAATGACGTCGTGGTTGGTGGTTGTTCCGCGAACAACACAGCGAAGCGAGTTCAGCGTTATTGAGCAGAGAAAGCCGGCCGTCGGCCATGCTTGCCAAACAATTGGACATGCGGCAGACGAGTCTGTCCAGCTCGGGAATCAACCGACTGGCCAAGCAAATGAAGACCGTGATCCCGGCGAGGTTTCCGGGCTGGAGGAACACGAACTCGCTTGGGCATGGCAAAGAAAAGAGGCAGGGTTTTAACCCTGCCTCTAAACGATCAAGGGAAGAGCGAAGCGGTTTGGTTAGCGTGTCCGACCCAAGCGACGGGAAGCAAAGCCTAAAGCGCTCAAGCTGAAGCCGAGCAATGCGACAGTAAACCCGCCATCGGCGATGCTCCATCCGTATGTCTTACCCATTATAACGTCATTACCGCAGCCGTAAGTGTAATGAAAATAAATCTCTTTTCCCACTTCGTAATTCGGGTCAGACTGCAAGAAGGAGAGATCAATGTTGCCGAGCACATAATGTGTGCCTCCACTCGCCCCGGCAGGATTGTCTTCCCACTGCGATACCGAACCACTGGTCGGCGCACTGGTCACCGGGACCGATCCGCCGCTTAAATACCGGAAAGGATTTGATTCGTAATTAGCACCGAAATAAACCAACACGTCCGTGGCGCCTGATAGTTGATAAACCGTGTAATTGCCTGTCAATGGCCCTCCTTCATTCCCGTACCCTGTTTTTCGCTCGAATGCAATGGCATAGTCCCATCCAAATTTCGAGTTCAATTCAGTGGCGTACCCTCCTGTGCCCGAACCAGCCAACTGATTGGGCCATTTGAAGTTGCCGTCCACGTCTATGAAAATATCGCCACTGTAATATGTTAGGGGCCGCCAGTCAGACACCCCATTCTTGAAGTCGAAACCGCCTTGAATGGCAAGCTTCTTTGTGTTTAGATCAAACAGAAAGGCTTCCAAGTCCCATTTCTGCCCTTGCTCACAGTTTATCTCGACCTCGTTGTCTTCATAGCCTTTACCAATACCCTTCGGGTCGAGTGTATCGAATACCGTAATATTGTCTGCACTCGCCGCTCCTGCCCAAAACAGGACCGCTGCTCCCAACCCGAGGCTCAATATGTTGTTTTTTGCTTTCATAAGATCTTCACTCTTCTTTGTTCTTCGATGACGAGTACGAGTAGAGCAACCTGCGTGCCGAAGTTCCCTATGATTGACCGCCAGAATGTAAATGCTTTGTTAGTAGGCAGTTGCGATTTTGATCGACTATTTGGGTCGGGCTGTCAGCCCTGTGTTGTGTAAGCCCATCCGACAGCTTTCTTGCCCTGAGTCGGAGTCCGCGAGGCAAGAATCAACACAACTGGTTTATGGGGAGACCATTAGGATTGGGAGAACGGGTGATTGACACCGTAAGATTCTCCGACTGTCCGGTACTCGGCGGCATAATGCATTCATTCGAAACAAGATAGCCCTCGTGTTGGGGCTTCACCCCACGCTGGTAATGGACCGCGCCGTTGGTGCTTCGATGACCGACCAAGACAACCGCATTGTCCATGCCAGCGCAGTTAATTGTTTCAGCCATGAACGCCCCTGACTCTGTTCCAGACCGTTCCTGTTCGTGGACAAGTAACTTGAGGGCCGAAGGCCCGACCCCATACCAGCCTGGGCCAGCGGTCCAGGTGAAAGGCGCCCGTTTCAAAGCCGCCTAAAGGCGGGACTCTGACCGCCGTGGGCGCGGCATCGCCCGATGCGCGGAAAAGCCTATCGCCGTCAGAGTTCCGCGTTTACGCGGAACACAGGCAGTTCACTGAACAGTGCTCATGCTCAGTTTCATGAAACTGTTCCGCCTAAAGGCGGGACTCTAACGGCCGCGGATGCGCTGGGCGTTGGCAGTCGCGAAGCGTTTGGAGTGCGGCAGCTTGCTGCCGCTTTGTTTCTATGCCCAAACAACGTCCCTGTCCCCATACCACGTCATCTGCAAA
>JAAYVR010000222.1 GCA_012517065.1 Verrucomicrobiota bacterium
AACGCCGTCCCAAGCCCTTTCCCCTCCTCAACAAACCACGGTGTCAATTCAGAGAAATCCCGCACCGCAACCGTTACTGGAAAAACAACCCCCGAAAATCAAGGGCCTAATCTTAGCGACATTCGTGTCTGTCCCCATATCTGCATCCGAGGGGTTCCTCCACAGAGTTCGGCAACTGCGGATTGGAACAACGGGCAATTTGCGGGCCGCGCCGCAATCAGGGCGTAAAACCCAAACTTCGAGCCTGTCACCTTATCCAGCTTAATGCCAAAGGCCGTACCGATGTGACCGCCTTACTGACGCCAGAAAAGCGGATACAGAGAAACTGAGCAAACTCGTGGCGTGAAAATCTTCGCAAATATGAATGATGCTTCAATATAGCAATCTAATCTGGGAATCTCACCGGCCACGGCCTCGTGGGTTGCGACCGGGCCGAAGCATTCATTGTCACAGGCCGTTTATATGCAGGCGATTATGTTTTGGGTTCAGAGGTCCCCCTTGACAAGAGGGGGTGTGTTGTACAAGAAATTTTGAGGTTGGTATTCTAAGGATTGTGAGTGGCAGGCCGATAAAATTTGCCAGCTCACATCGTCTAATCAACGCGGAACGATTGAATTGTAGCTTATGCGAAGAGGACATTTGCATCTTACGTTTGGACTGTTTTTGGCAGGGCTGATTGGAATCTGGGATGTGTGTGCTGCAGAGAAAGAATCTGGGGCGGAACTCCCGGAGCGGCAGCTAACCGTTGCATTGCAGTTCCCAGGGATAACGCTCAATCCGGAGGACACCTTTAGTGTGGACTTGTTGATCAAGAACCGCGGACGGCGCGATGAAACGGTGTTGCTCGAGGTGATCGAGAAACCACAGGATTGGATGGCTGAGATAAAGCGTTATGGCACTGTCGTGAGCGGCGTGTTCGTGGCGTCGAAAGAAGACCAGACGCTTACGCTTTCCGGCAAACCTGCCAATAAGGAGGTGAAACGGCTTCCGACCGGTACTTACAAGTTCGCCGTAAAGGCGGCTACTGCTGACGGCGCAATAACTCAGACTTCAGCAATTACAGTGAATGTCGTTTCCGCAGAGGCGGGCGCCGAGAAAATAAGCATCGACACTTCGTATCCGACATTGCGGGGGCCGACGGGGGACAAATTCCAGTTTTCGCTTGATGTGCGAAATGACACCGGGCAGGACGCAGTGTTCAACTTTCGCGCCACGGCGCCCCAGGGTTGGGAGGTGTCGTTCAAACCGGCCTACGAGTCGAAGCAAATCAGCTCTCTTCAGATCAATGCGAACTCGACAAAGACCGTCGAGATGGAAGTGACGCCTCCGTACAACGCGCAAGCTGGCGAGTACGATTTCAAGGTTGAGGTGCAATCACCAAAGGCAAAGGCGGAAAAGGACCTCAAAGTTGTGCTGACTGGGACATATGGTTTGAAGGTTGGGACGCCGACGGGTTTGTTGTCGCTGGTGACGGAGAAAGGGCGCAAGGCGACAGTGACGTTGATGGTCCAGAACAAGGGATCGGCTCCGCAGCGCGAGATCAGGTTTGAAGCTTTCAAACCCGAGAACTGGAACGTCGAATTCAATCCCGAGAAGATCGAGAATCTCGAGCCGGGCGGGGTTAAACAAACCGAGGTGACAATCACGCCTGCGGATCAGGCGCTGGTGGGGGATTATTCGGTGAGCATCCAGACCGAGGGCGAGAAAGCCAACCAAGAAACCGAGTTCAGGGTGACAATCAGAGCGTCTTCTGCCTGGGGATGGATAGGGGTGGCAATCATTGCGATTGTGATAGTTGGTTTGGCGGTGACATTCCGAGTGTTGGGCAGGCGTTGATATGGCTGCAATCATTCAGACTGAGAATCTGACCCGGCGATACGGCCGACAGGTAGCGGTCGATGGTTTGACCCTTGAGATCAACGAGCGTGAAATATTCGGGTTTCTCGGCCCCAATGGCGCCGGCAAGACAACGACGATCCTGATGTTGCTTGGCTTGACCGAGCCGACGTCGGGATCAGCGCGCGTTTTGGGATACGACCCGACGCGTGATCCCTTGGAAATCAAGAGGCAGGTCGGGTATTTGCCTGAAAACGTGGGGTTCTACGATGATCTTACAGGTCGCGAGAATCTGCGGTTCATGGCCGAACTGAACCGCCTGCCGGAAGCCAGGATCACTGAAAAGATCGAGGAAGCCCTGCGCACTGTCGGCCTGAACGGCGAGGGCGACAAATTGGTGGGTGCGTATTCGAGGGGTATGCGCCAGCGGCTTGGGATAGCCGAGCTGCTGATCAAAGATCCCAAACTGCTGATCCTTGACGAACCGACGCTTGGCCTTGACCCTGACGGAACGAACAAGATGCTGGACCTTGTCCACGCTCTGAGCCGGGATCGCGGGATCACGGTCATGCTTTCCTCGCATCAGTTGGAGCAGGTGCAGCGTATATGCACGCGCGTTGGCATCATGATAAAGGGCAAACTGGTTGCCGTGGGCACGATTGAAGAGCTGGCAAAGCGGAAGCTGGGCGAGGGCGGCGGAATGAACCTTGAAGAAATCTACATGCGCTATTTCAAGGAGGCCTGAGTTATGTGGACGATTTGCAAAAAGGAACTTGCCGATCATTTCAGTTCGACGCGTTTTTTGATCCTATTCTGTTTGATTTTGATGGTGGCGCTTGTTTCGACGTACATGGTGGCGACAAACATCCGCCAGGTGCTCGAGGGCGTTTCAAAACCGTCGAACGTGTTTCTGTTGCTGTTCACCACGGAGGGCAAGTTTTTCTCGCTTGTCCAGTTTATTGCGTTTTTTGGGCCGCTGTTGGGGATCATCATGGGCTTTGATGCCATCAACAGAGAACGGCAGCACCGAACGCTTGCGAAACTGGTGTCACAGCCGATATTCCGTGATGCTGTGATCAACGGCAAGTTTCTGGCGGGTGTGATAACTGTGAGCATTGCGCTTGTGAGCATGATGTTATTGCTGACGGGCATGGGGTTGATCACGGTGGGTGTGGTGCCTGGTTGGGAGGAGATTGGGCGGCTTTTTGTGTACCTGATCGTGAGCATTGCTTACGTGTCGTTTTGGCTTGGGCTGGCGATTCTGTTTTCGATTCTGTTCAGGTCGTTGGCGACTTCGGCGCTTGCGGCGGTTGCGCTTTGGATATTCTTTTCGTTTTTCATGGGTTTTGCGTCTGATCTTGTAGCGGACGCATTATCCCCGGTGAGGAATCCGCGGGACCCGGAAGAAGTGGTTGCCAATCAACGTGTGTCAGATGCCGCGAGTCTGGTATCACCTGCGGTGCTTTACTCGAAGGCGACATCGACGATTCTTGATCCTTACCGCCGATCGCGGGGCAGCGTGATGATCGTGGGTTTGCTTGAAAAGCTGTCGATGGAGCGGTTTCAGAGTCCGTTGCCGCTGGATCAATCGATACTGGTTGTGTGGCCTTACCTGACGTTGTTGGCGGCGCTGACTTTGATCTGTTTCGGGTTATCTTACGTCATATTCATGCGGCAGGAGATAAGATCAGTTTAGCAAGGTTGCGCATCAGGGCACGCTGGGCGTGGGATGCCATAATGCCAAGTTGGTCCGTGCCGATCTCGGTGCATGACCGAGGAATCTGAACCGGAGACAAGATCAAGTTGAGCCCCTTCGACTCAAATTCTGTCGTAACCGGTTGCAGTGCAGATTCGACGGCGCGAAAACCTTCCATCCAGCGCAGCCGCCCGTTTTGCAGACCGTTTGCAACGATCAACAGATCAATGTCTGAATCCGGGCGTGGGGTGCCCCTACCGATAGAACCAAGAACGGCGAGCGAAACCTGGCTTTCCCCCATACGCCTTCAGGCATGCCGTCTTGAGTTCTGTCAAAAGGCGTTCGGTCAACGATGTGAACTCTGAGTTCACGGTGGCATCGAATTGGCCGTTTGGGATGGCACTGGTGTCATGCTTTCTTTGGGAGCAACTGGACGTCGATGCCTACCTTCTTTGCTGCATAGGCGACCTCGCGTGTCCAGTCATCGTATGCGATCTGGCAATGGAAGCCGCGCATGTTGCGGATGACATCCTGCGTGTCCGGGTCGAGTGCGATCTCAATTTGAGCGCGGCAGGTGGCAAGCACTGGGGAATCGACGACTCTGCCGGTAATGGCGAGCCAGTGTTTGGCTTCGAAGTCGGGTTTGATCACTGTTACCAACTGGCCTCTGCGGAAATGCACGTGCGTGGCTGCGCCGTGGTCGGATTCGTAGTGTGTAACCAACGTCACGGGTTCGAGTCGGCTGCCGTCCATTCGCCGTGGCGCGGTGCAATGAGCGAACAGCATGCGGCCATTGTGCGGAAACGTCGGATTGCAGAAGTATGTTGGACGTCCGGAGATGTAGTGCATCAATATGCCCGCTGGAATGTTCACGAAATCGGCCTCGCAGTAAGCCATGTATCCGTCATCGTTTGTGAGGGTGAGTGTGAGGCATGGCATGATGCCGGCGTAACTGCCCATGCAACCGTTGGTGGTGACCGCACATGCGTTGTGCTTGACCATCAGATCATGGAAGATGTTCTTCAGGAGGAACGCTTCAGCGACGGCCTGTTCCGAGATTTCTGATGTGACGCCTCTGGCGCTCATGTATTCGTGCGCTTGTGTTTTGCTCTTTTCGACTGCAGCGGGGTCTTTGCGGGCTGCTTCGATCAGAGCGTTAACCTCGGGGATTTGAACTGTGATCATGTCGATCTGGAAACGCTGCCGGGCGCGATCGGGCGCTTCCGGACAGGACCACCCGCTGGGGCCGCCGACGCATATGATGCGGCGGCCGATCGTGTTCTTCAGCCCATACAAGGCTCTGAGCCGCCAGAGAACTTCAGCCTGATCGTCAACGACGACGTCTTCGAGGCTGGCGTTGGTTTGTTTGGGCGCATCGGTGTGACTGCGAATGAACCGCGAATCGACGATTTCGTGCCAGAGGTAGTAGGGACCAGACCGCTCGCGGACGAAGATGACCATTGGCTTTTTCAGACCTGCGAGGGCGTCGAGAACTTCAGTGCCGCCTCCGGATGCATAGACCAGCAGAGCATCGGCATTGCTAACGTCCAATGCAGCCGCCTGTTGAGCGGTGCTCACCTTTTCGGGTTTCGCGATTTTCAGGCCGAATTCAGCGGTATTCGAGAGATTTGTGACCTCGCTCTGGATTCGGGCGAGTTCATCTTTGACGGCATCTTCTGTTTGGACATCGCCCCATGGCCGCCAGCTTCTGGCTTGTTGGCGCTGTGTTATGTTATAGGTCAGGACGGGCAGCACGCGGAGGTCGCTGGCGCCGATGCGCATGTCGATTGCCTGTGCGGCAAAGGCTTGTCTGCAAAACACACCGCTGGCTGCTGCAAGGCTGAATGTTGCCGTGGTTTGGAGGAATTCACGCCGTTTCATTTGCATCGAGTTCATTGTTCAGGGATATGAGCTGTTCTTGATGGTTTCGCCATTCGGTTGGGCTCCGAGCACTGCAGAGCAATGACACTGACGAGGCAGAGGGCCTCGTGACAGAGCAAAGATCGAACAGCAGTTCGCGATCTCATGCTTGTTTAGTGTGTTCACCGACAGGCGCAACTGGCAACCAAAAACGCATCGAACGCAGCGGCTATTTTGTTGCACATAGCGTCGGGCTAATTGTTTTGCTCGTGCGCTGCACTGTGAACATGGATTGCGCCCAATGACGGTTTTGAGTAATGTTGCGCATGCGCTTTTTGACCGGCGTTTTGCACATTTTTCCGGTGGCGCTGGTATGCTTGTGTTTGACCGGCTGTTTCCCGTTTTCCGAGACAGACCAGGATGAAAAAAATCCACTGATCGGCGACGGTTTGGCGAAAAAGGCGGCTTACAACTACCAGGGCGCCGTCGAGTCATTCGAGAAAGCCCTCGAAGGCAACCCGCGTCTTGCCCGGGCACATTGGGAACTGGCACTGCTTTACAGCCAAAACGTGCCCAACCCGGCTGCGGCGATTTATCATTTCGAGAAACTACTTAAACTGCGGCCCGACTGGCCCCAGGCCGATACCGCGAGGCGGTTCATCGACGCGGCAAAGATCGAGCTGGCAAAGTCGGCGCCATTGGGACCTCAAACGCCTTACATGCAACAGCAGCTCGACAAGCTGACCGCGCAGGTCCACGAGATGGCTAACGATAACAACAAGCTGCGCCAGCAAAACCAGGCTTTGTCTCTGCAGATTCAGCAGCTCACGGTCGAGAACACACAGCTCAAAGATAAACTTCGTGCGATGCAGATGCCTGGTGGTGCGGGTTCGCCAGCGTCAGCCGTTGCACAGCCCCAAGGAACTGCAACCGGAAAACCAACGACAGCGGCCGGATCAACCGGTCAGATTCAGAATGCTGCTGTTCCTCCCAGCGGGACTCAGGCAATTGGGCGGTCTCAATCGTCTCAGGCCGCTGCTGAGTCGGGAGCGCGTTCCGGGACGGTGCAGAGGCCCACAACGTACGTCGTGCGTCGAGGCGATACATTGAGTGGCATAGCGGCTGCGCACGGTCTGAAAGTTCGTGATTTGGTTCAGGCAAACCCGAGCATCGACCCGAACCGGCTTCGCGTTGGCCAGACCATTAGAATCCCGTAGTCCGTTAGCGAGGCCGAGCCTCAGACCGACCAACCATGCGGTGACATAGTGCCCAACAGGTAATCGTCGCCCTCTGCGCCCTGTTCGTCTTGCTACAATGTGGCCGTGTTGCGGCCACCTCAGAGGCCGTTTCGTCCCTTGGCAACCGAATGCGCTGGTAAATGAATTGATCTCGTACATGCCGCCCACAACCCACGCGCAGCTAAGAAGCACGCAAATATGGTGACAGGCTCGTTGTTTGGGTGCTGCCCCCGGATTGAGGCGTGGCCGGAAGATTGTTCCTTGTTCCAATCCGCGGCTGGCGAAGTCTGTGGGGAACCTCGCGCATGTCGATATGGGGACAGACACGTAGTTTCAGCCCGCCGGCCGGCGGATGTTCGGGCGGCGGGTTAGCGTGATTGAAACGGGGCGTAGGCTGGGGTGTCGGGGTGATGGGGCCGGGGTCGGCTGCGCGCCCGGGGTACTTGTGCAAGGCCCTTTGTGGTACTATTCTTATCTCATGCCAATTTACGAGTTTCATTGCAACGATTGCAGGAAGGACAGCGAAGTTCTGGTTCAATCGACGAACTGGAAGGGGACTAAATGTCCATATTGCGGTTCAACGAAGCTGGAAAAGAAGCTTTCATTGTTCGCTTCCGGCACGGGTGATGGCGGTGACAGCTCATATCCGTGCGGGAGCGGGCCGGGATCGTCCTGTTGCAGTTGCAGTCTGGGATCGGACGGATGCCGGTGAGAGAGGTTTGAAGGTCGGAAGCCTTAACGGGTTGACGCGTGGGGTGTGTTCGGCGTGTGAGCCGGTGAGATTACCCGGTCGGGGTGTTAATCAGCGGGCTTGAAAGGCCCGTCTGGGTCAGGAAAGAGGCGATGAGCAGGGCGCCGATGGCAAACTGCAAACGTCAGCGGCGTTGACTCTGCTCAAGTCGCGTGCCAGCCAATCCGGCTTGTAACGCGCGAGTGTTTCGTGGTCGGCCCCGCCAGTGCTGAGGGCGAGTATTTTCGCGCCAATGGCTCGGCCGCAGATTATGTCGGCGGGGGTGTCACCAACGACGAGCACTTCAGGTCCTGTGAGTCTTTGGCGGAGCGACATTGCACCGCGGGCGAGGGCGATTTTGGCAAGCTCATTTCTGTCTTCGTGGTCATCACCGAAAGCGCCGACGGTAAACGGATGCCAGAGGTCGAAATGCCGCAGTTTGATTTCGGCGCCGAGCCGGATATTGCCGGTCAAGAGCCCGATAGCGGGTGGTGGTGTGAGCATTGAAAGGTCGTCGAGAAATCTCTGAACGCCGGTGCAAATTCGGCCTGTGGAGTGGCGGAGGTACTCATCCAGCAGGAACACGTAACATCTGAAAAACCGTTCGACATTTGCTGGGGTGGACTCAATTCCGTGGGAATTGAAGAACTCTCGCACGAGGGAGGTGTCGGTTCGGCCGGCGAACCGCATGTGAGCGGTGCCGTTGCGGATGCCGAACTCGAGTTCGCCTGTGCGATCAAATGCGCGAACACCCGCGCCGCCGGTGCGGATCAAGGTGCCATCGATGTCGAACAATACCAGCCTGACCACGCATGGCAGGCTACTGGCTGGTTTGGGTTGGGGCAAGCGCGTTTGCCGGGGTGATTCGGGTTCCAGCTTAACGTGGAGATTTCACCAAGCGGTGGCCAAGGCATCTGCCGGACCCTCGTTCCGCTGAGGTTTCCGGATTATGAAGTTTGCAAATGAATCAGGGGTGGAAGATTTGCTCTCGGCCGAGGAAATGTGGATAATCGTGGGATGAAACTTTCACGGTGTAAGCGGGGCGTAGGAGCGCAGCGACTGTTTCGCCCTGTGAGTAGCGTTCATGGCAGCTTGGTCGCCCGTGGGGCGCGAATGATTCCGCCGGCTGCGTTGATGGGGCTGTTTTTGGGGTTGCTCACGGTTTTACCGTCGGCATTTGGGGAAGACAGAAGGTTTGGAGATGACATGGTTGGGGACTTTTTGGCGCCGCCGGTCTCGGCGCGGCCGTGGGTATATTGGTTTTTCATGGATGGGAATCTGAGCCGGGAAGGGATTACCGCTGATCTGGAAGCGATGCATCGGGCTGGAGTTGGTGGCTGCATTATCATGGAGGTGGATGTGGGCGTGCCGCGTGGTCCAGTGCGGTTTATGAGCGACGAGTGGCGTGAATTGTTCAGGCACGCGGTTCGGGAGGCAGAAAGGCTTGGCATTCAGCTCACGCTAAATGCAGGGCCGGGCTGGACAGGGAGCGGAGGACCATGGGTCAAGCCCGAGCAATCCATGCAGCACTTGGTTGCGAGCGAGACCAACGTTGTGGGGCCGGCGGTGATCGATTGGGTTTTGCCACGGCCGATCCCACGGCCGCCGTTTTTTGGCGAGGGCGGTTTACCGTCAGAACTTGAGAAGGCGCGAAAGGAGTTTTGCCTGGACGTGGCGGTATTGGCATTTCCGATGCCGAAGGGTGGCGGACGGATTTTGGATATTGAGGAGAAAGCGTTGTATATCAGGGCGCCGTATTCGTCGCAGCCCGGGGTGCGGCCGTACTTTTTGTCGTCGGCGGAGTATCCCGCGCTGTCGTCTGACGAGTGTGTTGATCGAAAGCGGATCGTGGACCTGACATCCCGTCTGAGTGCGGATGGTCGGTTGAATTGGTCGGTTCCAGAGGGTCACTGGACGATATTGCGGTTCGGGAGGACCAGCACTGGACAAAACACGCGCCCTGCTCCACAGCCTGGTCTTGGGCTTGAGAGCGACAAGTTTGATCGGGCAGCGCTTGATGCGCATTTTGGTGCGTTCGTGGGCAAATTGCTCGAGGTGGTTGGCAGTCCGAACAAGCATGGTGCTGGTTGGACGATGCTGCACATCGACAGTTGGGAGATGGGCGCGCAGAACTGGACAGCGCGGTTCAGGGAAGAATTCCAGCGCAGGCGCGGTTATGATCCGCTTCCGTATTTGCCGGTGATGACCGGGCGGGTTGTTGATGGGCTCGAGGTGTCGGAGCGGTTCTTGTGGGATTTGCGGCAAACCGCACAGGAACTGGTGATCGAGAACCACGCGAGGCGTCTCAGAGAGTTAGCGCATAAACACGGCATGGGATTGTCGATTGAACCTTATGATATGAACCCGTGTGCGGATTTGAGTTTGGGGGGTGAAGCTGATGTGCCGATGTGCGAGTTTTGGGCGCGTGGTTATGGGTTCAAGACCGAGTTCAGTGTGTTCGAGGCGACTTCGATAGCGCACACGCAAGGGAGGCCTGTGGTTGCGGCGGAATCTTTCACTTCTGACGACCGCGAGCGGTGGCTGTTGTACCCTGGTGCCATGAAGGCGCAGGCTGACTGGGCTTTGTGTGCCGGCGTGAACCGGATTGTGTTCCACCGGTATCAGCATCAGCCATGGCTGGACCGGTGGCCGGGCATGACAATGGGACCGTACGGTGCGCATTGGGAGCGAACGCAAACCTGGTGGGAAATGGTGCCCGCGTTTCACAATTACCTCGCGCGTTGCCAGTATCTCCTTCAGAAAGGAAGATGCGTCGCGGACATCTGTTACCTTGCGTCCGAGGGTGCTCCTCACGTTTTTCGTCCGCCCGCGTCCGCTTTGTGGGGCGATTTGCCGTACCGGCGTGGGTACAATTTCGACGGGTGCGCCCCAGAGTTGGTGATTGAGCGGATGACCGTGAACGAAGGGCGGCTGGAATTGCCCGGTGGCGCAAGTTACAAGCTGCTGGTGTTGCCCGATTGCGACACTATGACGCCCCGCCTGTTGAAGAAAGTCCGTGACCTTGTCGAAGCCGGGGCGATGGTTTTGGGTCGGCCGCCAAGAAAATCGCCGAGCCTGAAGGATTATCCTAGATGCGACGTTGAAGTGAAAAAGTTGGCTGATGAACTTTGGGGAGGCGATGTCGCGCCTGCTGAACTTGTTGGACGGCAATTTGGGAAAGGTCGAGTCTATTGGGGCGGCTCTGTTGGCAAGCGAACCGACTCGGCCGATCTGGCGCTGCCACCGGTGGGCAAAGCGCGCTGGATTTGGCATGCCGAGGGCAACCCGGCATTGGCGGCACCGGTGGAGCGACGTTACTTTCGGACAGTTTTCGATATCGAGCGCAGTCATGGAATCAATTCTGCAAAAATGGCGGTCACGGCTGACAACAGTTTCGAGTTGTTTGTGAATGGCAGCAGCGTTGGTACAGGCGACAACTTCCATCAGACATACCTGTTTGAAGTAACAAATGCGCTCAGGCCGGGCAGAAACGTGCTTGCAGTTGCAGCCGAAAACGGCGGTGACACACCAAACCCGGCCGGGCTCGTTGCCGCCCTTGCTGTGCGTTACGATGATGGTGGGACTCAGATTATGATCACCGACGGCAATTGGAAAAGCTCAGCCGTAGCAGAAGAAGGTTGGACTTCCGAATTGTTCTCGGGTGCTGGGTGGGCGCCTGTAGCAGAGTTGGGGCCGTTTGACATGTCGCCATGGAACAAAAAGCCAACCGACTTTGTTCCGGATCGCGACCTTTATCTTGACTATGAGGTTGCGGCGAGAATTCTGGGCGAAAACGGGTTGGAGCCGGACTTCGAGGCTGACCCGCGGCTCGGATACACACATAGGCGGGATGGCGACTGTGACATATACTTTGTCGTGAATCCGGAATCAGCGCCGGTTGTGGCCAGAGCCACATTCCGTGTTCACGGCAAACAGCCAGAATTGTGGGACCCGTTGACAGGCCAGTGCAAAGATTTGCGGGGTTCGTTCGAAAACTCAGGTCGAACGACTGTGACGTTGCAGTTCGAGCCGAATCAATCCTTGTTTGTTGTATTTCGAAAGCCTGCGAAAGGCGGATCGGGTGATCAAACCGGTTTTACAGAATTGAAGCCGGTTGCCGATTTGGCTGGGCCGTGGGAAGTCAGTTTCCAGCCGGGTCGTGGTGCGCCGGATCGCATTTTGATTGATAGACTCATGAATTTGGCTGAACACACTGACAGTCGTGTCAGGCATTTCTCCGGAATTGCCAGCTATCGGAAGTCGTTTGAGTGGAATCCGAGTGAGACAGCAAGAGCCGATCGCGGAGCAAAGGTGTGGCTTGATTTGGGGCGGGTCGAGGTGATAGCCGCAGTGAACCTAAACGGGCAAGAATTGCATATTGCGTGGACACGTCCGTTCAGAGTTGAGGTTTCGCGTGCGATCAGGGTGGGTCGGAACGATCTTGAAGTGCGCGTTGCCAATCTTTGGCCGAACTGTCTTATTGCAGATTCGGCTCTGCCACAAGACCAGCGATTGACATGGACAACGTGGAATCCGTTCAAGCCGGGCGATCCTTTGCCGGCGTCGGGCTTGGTTGGGCCGGTGACGGTTCTGGTTGAGATTCCGAGCCGGTGAGATTTCCGGGGCTTGCATATTCCTTGGTTGCTTGGAGACACCCGTTTCGCAGACTGCTCAGGGTATGAAATATGCGGGCTAGCAGGGATCGGTTGCCCGGCGCATCGGACGATGTCGCGCCCGCGGCTGTTCGAGTCCCGCCTTTAGCCCGCATATTTCTCAGCCCGGGCTGGACGGACGGCGTCATTAGGCGGCGCAGGAGCCGGGTCAGTGCCCGTCGGGCAACTTTGGTTCCGGCTACGCCGGGCTGCGAAGCTTGGTGGTTGACGATCGAGGTGCATGTGCGGGAGACTTTGCCCTGGAACATGACAGGAACAAAAGGGTTGAGCCACCAGAACACAGAACCGACAACAATGAAACTCCGAACTGTTGCTTGTTTGACTGCGGCGATCGTGGTTCTGGCGCTCGGTGCACGGGCGCAGGACCGGATCCGAAGAGAGATCAACATTCCGGATATCCCGGGTTACGTAACGCTCAAATGTGATTTTCACATTCACACTGTCTTTTCAGATGGGTCGGTGTGGCCGAGCGTCCGCGCCGAGGAGGCGTGGAGAGACGGAATGGACGCAATCGCAATCACGGATCACATCGAATACCAGCCGCACAAGGATGACCTGCCGACAAAGCACAATCGTTCCTACGAGATTGCAAAACCGCAGGGTGACACGCTCGGACTTATTGTGATCCGGGGCGCGGAAATCACGCGTTCGATGCCGCCGGGGCATTTTAATGCCATCTTTCTCAAAGACACCGAGGCACTGGCCACCCCGGAATGGCGAGACTCGATCAACGCCGCGCTTAAACAGGGCGCGTTTGTTTTCTGGAATCATCCCGGCTGGACAGGCCAGCAGGCCGATGGCGTGGGGCGGTGGTACGCAGAACACGATGAGTTGCTCGCCAACGGCGCCATGCACGGAATCGAGGTGGTGAATGGCACCTCTTATTACCCGGAAGCGCACAAGTGGTGCCTCGAGAAAAAGCTGACGATGCTTTGCAATTCCGATGAACACGCGCCAATCAGTTTCAGTTACGGGCAGTCCCCCGATGATCATCGCCCGATAACACTTGTCTTTGCCGCGAGGCGAACCGCCTCGGCCATAAAGGATGCACTCGTAAACCGCCGGACAGCCGTTTATTCCAAGAACCTCTTGGTGGGCGAAGAACAATTTCTCAGGCCAATTTTCGAACGATCGATTCGGGTGATTCCGCCGCCTTCGGCCATCAAGGGCACTGGACGTGTTTACGCTCAAATCCGGAATAACAGTGATATCACTTACCGACTTCGGCTCAGGGGGGAAGTCGATGATGTGACGGCCCCAGGTTCAATCGAGTTGACGGCAGGCCGAACAGTTCTAATGGAACTCCGTGGTCGAGCAACGGCCGAGGCAGGCAAAAAGACCGTCGCGTTGCCGTATCGTGTGGACAACCTTCTGGTCGAGCCTGACCGCGGATTGGATGTGACGATCAAGGTTGACTTAGAACTCGTCAAGTGAAGCGATCAGGGCGGCACTTTTCGCGTGTGGGTAGAGTGTAGGGACGGCGCATCCCACCTTTCATAAGACTTTGCATTAGGCAGGGCGGGCGCTGCGCGCTCACCGGAAATAGCGTGCCTGTCACCATTTTGGCCTGCACGTGGTGCCCCACAGATTCTGTGTTCCGGTTGCGCAGGGCCGGATTGTTATATTTAGAAGTCATTCATATTCGCGAAGATTCTCACGCCGCGAGGTCCGTCAGTTTCTCTCTATCTGATTCTCTGGCAGCAAGTGAGGGGGTCAAAACAGCACGATCTTTTTGGGGTGCGTTGGATAAAGTGACAGGCTCGTTATTTGGGTTTTGCCCCCGGATCGCGGCGTGGCCCGCAAATTGCCCCTTGCTCCAATCGGCGGCTGCCGAAGTGTGCGGAGGAACCCCTCGGATGCAGATATGGGGACAGACACGTTGTTTGCGGCTTCATGCCGATCTGGTTCCAGACACGTTGTTTGCGCATAGAAACAAAGCGGCAGCGAGCTGCCGCACTCCAAGCGCTTCGCGCCTACCAACGCCCACTGCATCCGCGGCAGCGCGTGAAAAAGCATTGGGATCAGCGCGCTCTTCCTTGGGACGGAGTCGCAGGGCATATTTGCCAGCCTGGCGTGACTGAAGGTCCGGGGGGTGCAGGAGCCGGGGGCGTTGCCCGTCAGGTAACTTTGGTTCCGGCTAAGCCGGGCTGCGAAATATGCGGTCTAAGACATTTCTGCGGCCAGTTGTTCTCCAAGCGCGATTGCTTCGGCCACAGGGCGTTTCCCTTCGGCGCGGCGGGGATGGCCGTTCCGGTAGGAAACAGCACGAAGCCAGATCCGGTCATTAACCACTTCTGCATAGGCGGCCACCGGGCTTTGGCATCCGCCGCCCATGGCGTGCAGGAAAGTGCGCTCGGCAAGAACACACTGTCTTGTGTTGTAATGGTCGATTCGGTCGCAGATTGATTGGATGCGCTCGTCGTCGGCGCGGATTTCGATTCCGATTGCGCCCTGGCCAACGCAGGGGACGAGAATGTCGGGTTCGATCACGAAGGCGCAAAGGCCGGGTGGCACAGCGTCTCCCTCGAGCTTGGCATCGCTGTGGATTCTGAAGTTCAGTCGGTCGAGACCGGCCTGGGCGAGAACGATTGCGTGTGTTTTCGTGGATGCAGCGAGCTTCTCGAGGCGGGTCACTACGTTGCCTCTGATATCGACGATGGCGATATCGGGACGATGTTCAAGCAACTGAGCTTTTCTTCGGGTGCTGCTTGTAGCGACGATGCTGCCATGCGGCAATATGAGGGGATCGAGGATTGGATTTGTTGGCGTTGCGGGAGGGGTTTCTTTTGGCACGCTATCTGATTGGCTGGATTGGCTGTGGTCCGTGATGCGGCAGATAAGCACGTCTTTGGGGCTGGCGCGTTTCGGGACAGCCCCGAGCTTGAGTCCCGCTGGAAGGTCTGTTGGCAGGTCTTTCAGGCTGTGCACAGCCATGTCGGCCTGATGCCGCAGCAGAGCGCTCTCGAGTTCCTTGGTGAACAACCCTTTGGAAACTGGGGCTGCACGTTGTGCCATTGAAGCGCGTTGCAGCTTGTCTCCAGTGGTTTTGATGATTTTCAACTCGAACCTGAGCTTTGGGAAGGCGGCTCGGCAGAGGTCGAGCACGATGTTCGTCTGAGCGAGCGCCAGTGCACTGCCACGTGTGGCTACGATGATGGGCCGATCTGCCATGGGAAACGGAGCGGATACTCGAGGGGCTTGTAGCTGCATTCGCACAGCTTCAGCACAGCCGCTAGCTTGGAAATCTCACCGGCCACCCGTCGCATTCACCCATGCCTTCGCTCCGGTGAGATTTCCTGGCCCGCATATTCCTTGAGTTGGTCTCTTGAAGAGACCTGTTTCGCAGACTGCTCAGGGTCTGAAATTAGCGGGCCAGGACATTCGCGAGTTAGCCTTTGTCGGTGACCGCAAGGCGGCCTGTTGAACGGTGCTTCAGGCGGAGGCAAGAGCACGGTTCATTCGCTCGATCGCCTCGTCAATTTCCTCTGTGCTCTTGAATCCGATAACGACAGCATCCAGCAATCCGCAGGTCATGGCGAACTGTATAGACTTCTCGCGGTCTTCGGGGTTCTTGAAGTCTCCGTTTCCGATGATCTTCATGCCGATGATGCCCCGGCCTTTTTCGCGCATTTTCCTGATTTCGGCCAGGACGGGCTGCAGGTCTGTACCCGGCTGATTCCATGTTTCTGCTTCGCCGTCGATATGTTTGGCTTGTGGATTGACGCGCACGAGGTGGACCTGGACCCATGGCGACGCGACGGCCGTTCGGAGTCCCGGGAGACTGTGACAAGAGACACCCTTGACCTTGATCCATTGCTTTTGTTGCGCTTCATCGAATCCGTCCATGATGCGTTTGAAATCTTCGGTCCATCCGTCTTTGACCATGCAATGGATGAGCATGCTGTCGATGTAATCTGTGTTGAACACCTTGCGATGGCGGTCAATTGCCTCGAGCACATTGGGTGGCTGGCCTGGGATTTTTGATTGAATGAAGAGTTTCTCGCGCGGGAGCCCGCGGATTGCACCTGCGATCCAATCGAACGTCGCGTAGCTCTGTGCGGCATCGATGTAGGTGATGCCTTTGTCGTAGGCGTATTTGACGAGCCTTTCGAACGCTTCTTTGCCGAGGGCTCTTTGCACATTGCCGCTGTTGGTTCCAGTACCGATTCCGAGGCGACTGAGTTTGAGGCCTGTTCTGCCCAATGGGACCTGATCGACGGCAGTGCGTTTGGTGGCGCCTGCCTCGGCTGCGAGGAGCGAAGGTGTTCCGATCAGAGCTGCCCCGGCCAGAGCAGCGGTGTGGCGCACAAAATCGCGCCGGGTTAGCAACATGAGATTTGATTTCCTTTTCATGGTATGTTCGTGTTCATGCGTTGACGGCCGCCGTTGAGCGGGACATGCTCAACCCGCTTTGACGTGCGCGGGCCTCTGCGATTTCCCGCTTCGCACCAGTGAAAACAACCACAACAGAGGGTTTCGGGCAACTCCAAACCACTCTGGTCTGGTAAAAGGTGCCTGTGCAGGTGACATCGGAGGATTCTGCGCGCCCGGAAAAGAATGCACAGGACTTCGCATTTTGCCCAAAAAACTGTTCCCTCTTGAATCTGTTTTCGGCAAGACTGAGGCGTGTAACATCAAGCGCGCATGAGCTCCTTTTCATGGTTGGTTGATGGAAGCATTGTTGGGTTGTACCTCCTTGCGACGATGACCGCTGGGATTCTGGTGCGGAAGTATGTGTCCAAGGTGGACCATTTTCTTGTGGCTGGCCGCGAGATGAACGTGTTCTTGGGGATTGCGTCGTTGGCTGCCACGGAATTTGGGATTGTCACCTGCATGTACACTGCGCAGAACGGGTATGAAAAAGGATTTGCAGGGGCGATACCGGGCATGTGCCAGGCAGTGGCGATGTTTTTGATTGGGCTGACCGGGTTTTGCATTCGTCCTTTACGCGAGGCAAGGGCGGTGACAATTCCCGAGCTGTTCGAGAGCAGGTTTGGTCCGAGGATCAGGTGGGCATCCGGCGTGGTGATTGTGTTGGGCGGGTTGCTGAACATGGGGGTGTTTTTGCGAACAGGGGGCGAGTTTCTGGTTCAGGCGTGCGGATTCGACGTCAAATACCTCGAGATCACAATGACAGTGCTGTTGGTTGGCGTAGCAGCTTACACGATTTTGGGCGGCATGCTGTCGGTGTTGGTGACCGACTTTCTCCAGTTTATCGTGATGAGTGTGGGACTCATCGCGGTGACGGTGCTCATACTCAAGGATGTGGGGTGGACAAGACTGGTCGAGACAGTGCAAACCCACCACGGCGCCGGCGGTTTCAATCCGTTCGTGAATCCGACGATGGGCTGGCCGTATGTGCTTTTCAACATGTTCCTGAACACGGCGGCCACGCTAACGTGGCAGGCGACTATTGCGCGCGTGCTGTCGGCCAAAGACAGTCGGACAGGCCAGCGCATTTACATGGGGACGGCCTTCTTTTTCGTGTGCCGGTTTTTGATCCCGGGGATTTGGGGGATCGCGGCTTTGTCGATGCTTGCGCCGGGAGATGTTGGGAACACATTGCACGCAATGCCGAAGTTTCTCGGGATGTTTCTGCCCGCGGGGATGATGGGGCTTGTGATTGCAGCAATGTTGGCTGCGGACATGAGCACCGAATCCGCTTACATGCTCACCTGGGGCAGCGTGATTTACAACGACATTTTGGCGCCGCTGCGGCGAAAGGCGTGGTCGGAGCAAAAAGGGTTGCTGTGGAATCGGATGATCATCGGGGTCATAGGGGTGTTCTTGCTCTTTTACGGTTTGTGGTATCCACTCAAGGGCGATTTGTGGACGTACCTTGGCGTGACCGGAACGATTTACCTTTCGAGCATGTCGGTGTTGCTGATTTCGTGCTGCTATTGGAAACGGGCAAACAATTGGGGCGCTGCAGCGGCGATTGTAACCGGCGCTCTAATACCTGTGGGTTACCTCGTTCTCGAACAAATCCCGGCCACTGCGCCGCTGACGAAGGCAATTGGACCGTATTACTCGGGCATAGGCACCTACGTGCTGGTGGCGGTTGCGATGGTTGTCGGGTCGCTGGCGAAACCGGCAACGGCTCGCGGCGGAGCGCGAGCCCTGCTTTGAATGAGCTTTGAATGAAGAGTGGAAGCGAATGACGCCATGAATTCACATGCGTTGCTTGATCATTGGTTTTGGTTGCTGGTGACGATAGCCGCCCTGGTTTGGTATTCGACGGTGACGGTTTATGTGGCGGTGCGCGGCTTGCGGGATATTCGGTCGATGCTTCGTCGCCTGCGCGAGAGTTCTTCTCATTCTCAATCTAGCGAGTCCTCCGTAGGCGGAGGTCAACATTAGATGTGCCCGGATATGGGACAAGCCACGGGAACGAATCGGTACGGCATTCTTTGTGCCTTGGGGGCGTATGCGCTGTGGGGATTTCTGCCGGTGTATTGGAAAGCGGTTCAGCGAGTGCCGGCTGTTGAGATATTGGCTCACCGGATTTTTTGGTCGTTTTTGTTTTTGGCGGGGCTGGTGCGATTGCGTGGCACAAGCTCATCTTTGCTGCCGGCGGTGCGACAGAGAAAGACAATGCTTGTCTATTTGGTTGCGGCTCTGTTGCTGAGCGTTAATTGGGGGACATACATCTGGGCTGTGAATGCGGATCGAATTGTTGAGACCAGTCTTGGGTACTACATCAATCCGCTGCTGAGCGTGGGATTGGGCGTGTTTTTTCTGAAGGAGCGGTTGGGGATGTTGCAATGGGTTGCTGTTGTTTTGGCGACGGTGAGTGTTGGTTATCTGACCATTGCGCAGGGAGCGCTGCCATGGATTGCGCTGGTATTGGCGACGTCATTTGCGTTGTACGGACTGCTGAAGAAGCTGGCACCGTTGAACGCGCTGCATGGACTGACGATCGAGACTGCAATGCTGGCGCCTCTGGCGCTTGTGTACCTTGGTGTGCTGGAGGCATCCGGCACAGGCTCTTTTGCGCACGGGGGAACCTTGACAACCGTTTTGCTTGCAATGGCCGGGGTCGTTACAGCGACCCCGCTTCTTTTGTTTGCAGTCGCGGCGCGGCAGATATCGTTAACGTCTCTTGGCATCCTGCAGTTTTTCTCGCCGACATGCGGTTTGTTTTTGGGTGTGATTGTTTATCGCGAACCGTTCCCGCGACCCAAACAGATCGCGTTTGCCATCATTTGGGCGGCGTTGGCGTTGTACTGGTTTGAAGTTCTGCGTTTGAGAAAACCGCAGTTTGCCTCACGCGCGAGTTCTTGAAGCTGGTCGGAGAAACTCCCCCATGGGGGCGCGGCGCGTCGGAGCGCCAAGCCTTCAACGAACGCTTCTATCCCGCCGCGATCATTCAGTTGCGGCTGCACTGCGGCGCGGCGCTATGTGAACAAGCTTGACGCTGATCTGTTTGGCACGGACCATTGATGCGTTAAGCGTAACCCAAGTTAGTAAGAGGAAAGGATTGCGTGCCTGCTACGGGACCAACTGAAATGGCGCTTCCAGAAAAGGGAAGTATTTTCACCGGAGTAAAACCCTATCATTGGCTGGTGGTAATAATCGCGTCGTGCGGGTGGCTGTTCGACTGCATGGACCAGCGGTTGTTTACGCTGGCGCGCGAGTCTGCGCTCAAAGACCTGCTCACTGGCGACCCGAAGAAGCTGGCTGACATCACAAAATACCTTGGGCTGGCGACCACGGCGATGATGGTTGGCTGGGCAACAGGCGGCATAATTTTCGGGGTGCTCAGCGACAAGTGGGGTCGGGTTAAAACCATGGCGGCGACTCTGTTGGTTTATTCCGGGTTTACCGGTTTGTGCGGAATCGCTCAGGGCTGGGTGGATTTTGTGTTCTATCGGTTTCTTGTCGGGCTTGGAGTGGGTGGGATGTTTGGGGCGGCGACGACACTTGTGGCCGAGAGTGTTCCGGGGCGTTTTCGGACCGCAGCACTTGGTTCATTACAGGCGCTGTCTGCGCTGGGCAACATGATTGGCGCCACGCTGAGTTTGGCGATCAACCCAGGTCAGGAGAACTACTGGGCCGGCCTGGCGGGGTGGCGTGTGTTGTTTTTTGTGGGGATTGTACCAGCCGTTTTGGCGGTACCGATCATCTTGATTCTCAAGGAACCTGAACCGTGGCTGAAAGCGAAAGCCGAAGCCAAAGCGGCTGGCGCAAGGGATCAACAGGGCAAAGCGACTGCGCAGGCGAAGAGGATTGGTTCGGTTGCTGATCTGTTCAGGCATCCGCGGTGGCGACGAAGCACCCTGGTTGGAATATGTCTTGGGTTGTCAGGAATGGTTGGGTTGTGGGCCATCGGGTTCTTTTCACCGGAGCTGATTTCGACTGCGCTGAAAGAACAGCCGTTGAAACCGAAAGATATCCTGCAACACGACGCAATCGTGAGTGCGCTTGCAACGCCGCCGAACGCAGCCGTGGCGCATATCAAAAGCAAGATCAAGCCCGAAGCGCTCGCTCAGATCCAATCGGCTGACAGCCGGGTCTCGAAAGAGGCGATTTTGTCGGAGTTAAACCGTCTCATCTCGCAAGAGTCTTTGCATGTCGAGGAAGCGTTCAAGGAGTTTGAACTAAAGAAGAGCACGCAGAACCTCGTGCAACAGTTGGGCAAGAAGCAATCGAAACCCGACCAAATGTTCCTGAATCGGCAACTCTTGGAGCAGGTTTTCCCGAACGCGATTGCCGAACTGCAGAAGACAATGGACAGCGTGCGCGGGAAAGGGATGCGGCTTCAGGACGTGGGCGCGTTGTTGGGCATGTTCGCTTTCACGTTCATGGCGTCAGTGTTCAGCCGCCGCCTTGCGTTTTTCCTGTCGTTCGCGATGTGTTTTGTGGTGACGGCGTTTGTGTTTAATTCTCTGAAGTCGGCTTCGGATGCTTACTGGATGCTGCCGTTGATGGGTTTTGCGCAGTTGGCCGTGTTTGCAGGTTATTCAATCTATTTCCCCGAGATTTATCCGACTCGGTTGCGGGGGACTGGCGTTGGTTTTTGCTACAACACGGTGAGGTATCTTGCCGCGCCGTTCCCGTCGCTGCTCGGCTGGCTGAGCACGCAAATGCAGTTCCGCACTGCGGCAATTATCATGTCCGGAATCTACCTGCTCGGAATCGTGGCTTTGATTTGGGCGCCCGAGACAAAGGGGCAGCCCCTGCCCGAAGACTGAGATGGAATCATGACGCCGGAAAAATGGAAGCTGCTGGTGCACTGCGCTCGTGGCGGAGAAATGGAAACACCGCCGGTGGCTCTGATCGTGGACAGCCCGTGGATTCCCGGCCACCTCGGAATTTCCACATTCGATTACTTAACCCTGCCGGAGGTGTGGTTTGAGGGAAACCTCGCGATCGAACGCGAATTCCCTGACGTAATTTTTCTTCCCGGGTTCTGGGCCGAGGTGGGAATGGCGACAGAACCGAGCGGTTTCGGGTGCAAGTTCAGGTTCTCGGTAAACAGCCCACCGTCTGTGATGCCACTCATTCGCGATCCAACCGAAGCTCGCGACCTGGAAGTGCCGAATCCACTGACGGACGGTCTCATGCCGCTTGTATTGAATTTCTATCGGCGGATGAAACCGCGCATAAATGCCGAGGGACATGTGATCAAGATGGTTGCCGCACGGGGACCGCTGACAGTGGCTTCGCATTTACTGGGTGTGACCGGCTTCCTCGAGTGCATGAAACTGGAAGGGGCTGCAACGCATAGTTTGTTGCGCGTCACAACGACGCTTGTGAAAGACTGGTTGCACGCACAAGCAGAAGCGGCGGGCGAGGTCGAAGGCATACTGGTTTTGGATGACATATCGGGCATGATGGGGCCGAAGGATTATCTCGAGTTTGCGCACCCGTATTTGAAAGAAGTTTTCGAGGCTTTTCCGGGCGCAATCAAAATGCTCCATAACGACACCGATAACACGGTTCCATATCGCCATCTCGCCGGGCTGGGCATTGACCTTTTCAATTTCACCCACCTGCAGTCGCTGTCGAAGGTGCGTGAACTGGTTGGTGACGAAATCTGTCTTGTTGGGAATGTTCCGCCGTTGGAAGTGCTTGCGCAGGGCAGCCGGCAGGACGTTGCCGCGAGTGCAGCGGAGTGTTTGCGACAACATCCAGCGCGTAAGAGATTCATCCTGTCCGCTGGCGGCGGGACTTCGCCTGGCACGCCAGGAGATAACATTCGCGCCTTGGTTGCAGCGGCACGGCACTGAGAGTTATGAAACTGGCGCGTTCCTGTAGCCGCCGACGTCAGTCGGCCGGGAACTTCCTGCTGACGGGCAGGATGCCGCGGGCTGATTCCGCAAAGCGGGATAGCCATGGTGGGATGAATGCATAAACAACTGCGTCCACGCGTTCGATCGTCAGGAGAGATTTATGATCAGAGTAGCTGTTGTTGGCACAGGCGCGATTTCAGACAGCCACATTCAGGCTTATCTGAGGTTCCGCGACCGATGCGAAATAGTGGCGGTCGCCGATCTTCAGGTTGACAAGGCACAAGCGAAAGCAGCGCGATACGGGTTGAATGTCCCAGTGTTCAAGTCGGTGCGTGATTTGATAAACGGGGCCGAATTCGATCTGGCGTCGGTGTGTCTTCCGCCTTTCGAGCATGCACCGGCGAGCGTGGCTCTGCTCGAAGCGGGAAGACACGTCTTGGTGGAAAAGCCAATGGCCCCGTCGCTGGCCGAATGCGATGCGATGGTTGAGGCGTCGCGCAAGTCGGGACGGTTGTTGTCCGTGGTGGCGCAAAACCGATTCAAAACAGCGGTTCAAAGGCTGAAGCGGGTGTTGGATTCCGGGATTGTGGGACGGATTTTGCACGCGCAAGTGGATTCGTTCTGGTGGCGCGGAAGCAGGTATTACGATTTGTGGTGGCGCGGCACTTGGGACAAGGAAGGGGGCGGATGCACGATCAATCATGCTGTTCACCAGATTGACTTGTTTCTCTGGATGCGCGGGATGCCGCAGCAGGTCGATGCGTTCATGGCCAATCTCAATCACGACAATTCCGAAGTTGAAGATTTTTCGACCGCCTTGCTTGTCTATTCGGATGGCGGGGTCGGGCAGATAACGGCGTCTCTTGTTCATCACGGGGAGGAACAACAGATTGTATTTCAGGGTGAACACGCGCGCGTGGGAATACCGTGGCGCGTTTGCGCGTCGCGTCAGCGCGACAACGGATTCCCTGAGGAAAACTCTCGGTTGGCGGGCGAAATCCAGGCGCTACATGATGCGGTGCCGCCACTCGAGTTCGAGGGGCACGACGGACAGGTGTTGAACATGTTGGCCGCTATCGAGGGCGGAGAACAGTTGGTAATAGATGGGGTGCAAGGCCGCCGTCCGATCGAACTGATCACGGCGGTTTATCAATCGGCGCATTTTGGAGCGAAGGTTGAGATTCCATTGTCAAAGTCGGCTCCGTTCTACACGCGGGAGGGCATATTGAAGAACGCGCACCGTTTTCATCAAAAGACGCGATCGGTGGAAAGTTTCAGTGACAACAGGATCACGTTTGGGAGAGATTACGGCGCGTAATGGCTGCGCAAATCTTCCGAGATAACGATGGGGGAAAACGTGTTGGCCAACCTTGTTGGATGTCACAGCACCGGGTGCTGGCAACTGCTGCGAGTTCTGACCAGCACTGAGATTCCTTGCACATCCGCGTAGTCGAGACGGAAACTGATCATAGGCAGCGTGTGCGGAGCGCCCGCCCCAAATATCGTGTCTGTCACTCTATTCGTTCAGCCGGCGCCAAACCCCCACCAATCCCTCGCAACGATCCCCTGCGACTTCACTCATGACACCACAATGCCCGCCCAGCCCGGTCCAACGCGGCCGCAATATCGTGTCTGTCACTCTATTTGTTCCGACACCGCAAAACCCCCGCTAACCCCTCACAACAATCCTCGGAAACTCCAGATATGAACCGACAATGCCTGTTCAGCCGGCTTGAACACCCCTCCCACTGCGCATCTCACCGTGATCACCAAACACACCAAGCCGCCAATGACAACACGTAAAAACATTCCCCCATCGCCGGTCGCCTTCATCAGGCCTTCGGCATCCCGCAACTCCGATCTTTGAAAACGCCCCTGCCTCCTTTTCCTCGACTTACTCCTCCCAGCCCTTACTCGATCGCTCTCACCTTCAAGTCACGCAACACATATATCTCTCCCAACAACATCCCGGGAATCTTCCTCGCTCCACTCTTCCGCTTCGGACCAAACAGCGGCCGATGCCTCATGAACACCTCCTCAACAAACGCC
>JAAYVR010000223.1 GCA_012517065.1 Verrucomicrobiota bacterium
AAAGCGCGGAACACGCGAAAGGGGTTTGCAGATGACGCGGTATGGGGACAGACACGTTGTTTGTGCGTGAAAACAAAGCGGCAGCAAGCTGCCGCACTCCAAACGCTTCGCGCCTGCCAACGCCCACTGCATCCACGGCCGCTAGAGTCCCGCCTTTAGGCGGCTTTGAAGCGAGCATTCATCGAGCAGATACCTCTGAACGTTGCACGTTGAGCGTTGTACGTTGAACGTTCTCGAACAGAAGACCGAACTGATCAAGCTACCGCCACTCTTAACGTCCAACGTACAACGTTCAACGTACAACGTTCAACTGGGCCGCGGGTTTGCCGACCTAAGGGCGTTGTCACGCCCGCGGCTGTCAGAGTCCCGCCTTTAGGCGGAAGAGTTTCATGAAGCTTTCCGTGAGCACTGTTCGGTGGACTGCCTGTGTTCCGCGTAAACGCGGGACTCTAACGGCGGTGGGTCGGTCCACGCCCAGGGCGATGCCACGCCCGCGGCTGCAACTTTGGTGCCGGCCACGCCGGGCTGCGAGACGTGCGGGTTAAGAGTTGGTTGGCTGAAGAGGGTGTTTTAGTAAAACGCCGCTCCGCAATGGAGCGGCGTTTTTTGTCTTACAAACCTGTTTGCGTTAAGGGCCTGTTTTGGCGTGCGCGTTGCTGCAGCGCCGATTATCCTTGGTGGCGGCGTGACGATCCTGCCCATAGTGTCCAGAGAACTGCGTGTTGCTGCGCGGCGCAACAAGACTTACTGGTTGCGTGTTGCGGCGGCGGCGGCTGCTCTATTGGTATGCGCATGGCTCTGTTATGGCGTGGGGATGCAGCAGCCCGCAGCGAACCTTGGAAAAACGGTCTTTTCATCTCTGACGATACTGGCTTTCGCGTATTGTCTTCTTGTTGCTCCGTTTGTCACTGCCGATTCAGTGAGCGAAGAAAAACGCGACGGCACACTGGGTTTGCTGTTTCTGACCGAGCTGAGGAGCCTGGATGTTGTGCTTGGGAAGTGGTTGGCGACTTCGATATCAGCGTTTTACGGGCTGCTGGGCATTCTACCCGCGCTTGGTTTGCCGCTGTTGATGGGGGGTGTGACGCCGGGTGAATACTGGCGGACGGCTCTTGCCGTGGTCAACGCCATTCTCTTTTCACTGACAGCCGGCATGTGTGTTTCGACCCTTAGCCGGGATCAATCGAAAGCAGTCCTTGGGTCAGTGGTGCTTGTACTTGGGCTGACGGGGCTTATTCCCGGACTTTTTGTTGTGATGGAGTCGGGTTTTTTCATTCGTCCTTTCAACCAGTTTCCCACGGTGGCGCTCGCAAGTCCTGCATACACTGGGTATCTCGCGCTTGACGCGAGCTACAGGACCGGGCCGCAGAACTATTGGCTTTCGCTGGCGGTGGTGCATTGCATGAGCTGGGTTTTCATGATGATAACCGCGGTGAGCATGCCGAGAGTGTGGCGGGAAAACCCGCACGAATCGCCCATGCGACACAAATGGCTGATGCGCTTTGGCTACACAGCCGGGTGGAAGCGTGTTTACCGCAAGCGCTTGGAACAGAACCCGGTTTTTGCCGTGGCGGGGCGCTTGCGTTGGCCGCATTTTGTTTTTTGGACGCTGGTGTGTCTTGTTGCGTTGAACGTGTTTTGGATCACGTTTGGTTACCGGCAAAACATGTCGAGTTACCAGTTCCATCAATACTTCTCACATGCGCTGGTTTTCACGAACAGGGTTTGGATTACGGTCATGGCATGCAGGTTCTTTCTCGAGGCAAGAAGGACGGGCGCTTTGGAATTGATTCTGACGACGCCGGTTCCGGTGCGGACGCTGCTGCGTGGGCATTGGCGGGCGTTGCGTCGGTTCTTCGTGCTTCCGATTGTGGCCATTGCAGTGCTGCATGTTTTTTATGTTGTGGTGAACTGGCGGCTGGCAAACCTGCAAAGCGGAGTGGGTGGCATGCTGCTGCAGTCATATCTGCTCGCGGCCGGGAGCAGCCTGATCAATTTTTTGACCGATGTTCTTGCGCTTTGTTACGTGGGATCGTGGCTGAGCCTTTCGCTGAGAAAGCCGGGATTTGCGGTGCTTTACACGTTCGCTCTGGTGATACTTGGGCCGTGGACAATCGGTTATTTCCTCCCCGGGCTTTCGACAATACTCCCTGCAAGCCTTGTTGTGAGACTGAACACGAACAATCTGTTGCGCGCGTTGTTTGGCACCGGCTTTGTATATTATCCGGTTGCGCGGACTCTGGCGTGGGTCTCGAAGAACCTCTTGCTGGTGATTTGGGCAAGGAGCAAGCTACGGCGTCATTTTAGAAGCGCTGCAGCGCAGACTTATCGTTATGACAAGCGCCCATTTTTCAGCAGTCATCCGCCCTCGCCGAAGCGCTCGCGAGCGCTCGAAATCGAGTCGCTCGCCGCAGCAGAAACGTCCACCGGACATTGAGCTCGATGCGTGATCATTTCCGAGTCACAATTGCCAACTCCGTTTGGGTCTGACGATGACTTTCCTGCCAGTGGTTGAAAGAGAACTGCGGGTGGCTGCCCGACACCGGAGCGCATTCTGGGTCAGGCTGGTTTCGGCCGGAGGCGCTGTACTATGTGCTTTTGCATCATTCCTGATTGTGTGGCCGCCATTCGGGAGTGCGATGCAGAGCGGACGGGAATTGTTTCTGCCGCTTGGGTGGCTGGCATTTTGCCTTTGCGTGGTGGCCGGCCCGATTTTCACCTGTGACACTATCAGTGCCGAGAAGCGCGAGGGCACTCTTGGGCTCTTGTTTCTGACAAACCTGCACGGGATGGATGTTGTCCTTGGGAAACTTGTCGCGGCGTCTGTAACGTCCGTGTTCGCGTTGCTCGCCGTGTTGCCTGTGATGGCGATTCCGATTCTTCTTGGGGGCGTGCAACTGGGCGATCTGGTTCGAGTTGCCCTTGTGTTGGGCAACACTCTGTTTCTGTCCCTTTCCGTGGGGATTCTGATGTCTGCCCTGTGCGTGCAGTGGCGGAGCGCTTTGGCTCTGACCGGATTTGTTTTGTTTCTGATGGTTTTCGTTGCGACAGCCATGGCAGCGGACTCTTCGGCATTAAATACTGAGAATCTCTTACAACTGGCCGCACATATGATCAGCCCGGTTCGCGCGATGGTAGCCGCTTGGAATTCCCAGTTGGCGCCGGTTGCATTCTGGGCATCGGTTGTTTCAACCCACGCAATGGCGTGGGTGGCGCTTGCCGTGGCTGGCTGGGTGACCGCCCGCGCATGGCGCGAACCATCGGGCTGGGTTGGCAGAACAGTGCGTCGTCGGTTTTGGTATGACTGGTATTATGGAAGTCCGGAGGCACGGGGGAGGCTGCGTGCGTTGATGGACAAGGACCCGATCGCATGGCTCAGGTGGCGGCCCAGGTTAAAGAGATGGCTGCTTTGGGGTGCGGTTGCGGCTGCTCTTGCGTTTTGGGTTCTCATCGTAGTTAGTTATCGTTATTCCTACTTTGCCAGGGGCGATGCTGCAGTGTTCCTTGTGGGCATATGGTTGCTGGGACCAATAAAATGGCTCGCCGCTTCTGAAGCAACGCATCAACTTGCCACTGAAGTGCAGTCCGGAGCACTGGAATTACTTCTGACGACGCCAATCAGCGTAAGGGAAATCGTGCGCGGTCATTTGCGGGCGATGGACTGGCTTTTGATGGTCCCGGCCAGCGCGGTATTGGTCGTTCAGGTTGGGATGATAATTCTAAACGAGACCTCGGCGGTAGTATTCATGCACGGCGAACCAACGTCGGGCATGGCGATCGTCGGCATCGTGACAGCGTTGTGGGATATTCGCACGATCGAATGGGTTGGGATGTGGCTTTCGGTGAAAAAGAGGCGTGCAGACCGCGCATTTGCCGGGACTGTGAGACGGATACTGTTTCTCCCGTGGTTTGTGCTGCTTGCGTTGCTCATGGGAAGCGCATTCATTTACCAAAACCGGCCCAGCCCGCCGATGGTCTGGGAAAACATTCCGGTTGTGTGGTTTATCATATGCGCGTGCACCAACCTCTATTTCGGGCTAACAGCGCGACACAATCTGCTGGAACGATTCCGTCTGATGGCCAGCGAACGCTATCAGACACGCTAGCTAGGAAACCGCACCGGAGTGGAGCTTTGGATGCGTTCGGCTGGCGAAGCAGTGATGTTTCCGGAGCCGAGGAGCTGTTCAGGGTGCTGTGCCAAAGAAAGGGAACAGCCGTTTGAGTTCGGGGCGGTCGGGGCGTCTGCCGTACTCGCAGATTTCGAAAGCTTCTACATACTCGACGCGGGCTGCTTGTTCCTCGCCGTACCAATCTGCAATTGCAGACTTGAACCTCGAGGTCAGGTTTTTTTGCCGAGTCCGGAAATAGTCGCGCACCTGTTTTGAACGTGCGGCCTGCCCGGAGGGGTTGGACGGCATTAGTTCCGGTCCGCCATTTGCGCCGCCTTCGTGAAATTGGGAAACCAGTTTGTCCAATGCATCGAGCTTTTTCTCGATTACATCGTCTATTGCGACAACGATGTCAGGTGTGAACGGATTTGGTTTCTTGAAAGAATCCGGGAAATACAAGAACAGCGGGTTCTTCGTCAGATGCGGCACATCCGGACAAAAGAACGGCACTGTCACCATGTAGGCAGCGTCCTGCACGAGAACGCCGGTGTAGCGATGATCCGGGTGATAGTCGTTCGGACGGGGTCCCATGACGATATCGGCCTTCCATTCGCGGATCAGGCGCACGATCAGTTTTCTGTTTTCCAATGTTGGCAGCAGTTCGCCGTCGTGAATGTCGAGCACTTCGCTTGTTACGCCCAGCACTTTCGCGGCGGCCTCAACCTCAGCGCGGCGTCGATTCGCCAACGGTCCGCCCGCTTCTCGCCAATGGCCGATATCGCCGTTTGTGACCGAGACCAACTTGACCTTGTGACCGCGTGCGGCCCACATTGCTGCCACGCCACCGGCTTGAATTTCGCAATCGTCCGGATGCGCCCCGAAGCAAATGATTCGCAATGGAGGGTTATTGGCGTCGCCTTGTGCAAAAGCGACCGATGGAGACATCGAGACCAGGCTGGCCGCAAGCAAGATCAAGACGTGCCGTGGTTGAATCAAACCGAATGCAGAGAAGGGCTTTTTCATAACGCCAGGATATGTGAGAACTTCCTTGTCACGTTGCGACAATTGATTCGGACCGGCAAGAAGATAATGGGCAGAAAAATGTTGGGCGAAAAAAGGTCCATGGGAGAAAGCACTGGCTGCTATCCCGGAAATCTCAGCGCCTGACTCCTCGGCGCATCAGACCGCCGCTTTTGATTGGCTTTGAAACGAGCATTCATCGAGCGGTAATACCTCTGAACGTTGCATGTTGAGCGTTCTCAAACAGATGACCGAACTGATGAACCCATGAAAACTTTCAACGTACAACGTTCAACTTACAACGTTCAACCGGGCCGCGGGTTTGCCAACCGAGCGGCGTTGTTCCCTGCGGTCGTCAGAGTTTCGCCTTTAGGCGGCTTTGCAACGAGCATTCGTCGAGCAGTAATACCGTTGAACGTTGAACGTTGTACGTTGCACGTTGAACGTTCTCAAACACTTATGTGGCCGGGCCTTTGGCCCTCGGGTTATTGGTCCACGAACACGAACGGTCTCGAACACAGTCAGGGGCGTTGATGGGTGAAACAATCGAGTACGCTGCCGTGCACAAGGCGGTTGTCTTGGTCGGTCATCGAAGCGCCAACGGCGCGGCTTATACCAGCGTGGGGCGAAGCCCCACGACAAGGGCCATCTCGAGATCACTCTCCACAATCCAAGGGCTGAAAGCCCGGACTATCCCAGCAACGTTTTCGTGTATTTCGTGTATTTCGTGGTTGGCAAAATGCCCATCCAAGCCCATTCGGCCTGAACTCTCATCGGAATGAACCTTTGGGTGCCGTGGTCTGGTCAGGCGGTGAGGTTTCCTTGCTAAGCGAATATGTAGCCCTGTCGGGCTCCGGACTTGCTTAGGCCATTGCGAGGACTAGATTTCGGCCATGTCAACGGATCGTGGCCAAGTTCCGTCGAATCTTGCTGCTGTGCAGGATCACAATCGGTCATTTTCGGGGCTGACGATTGTGTATCCGGTGATTTCGCGCCGTGCCGGGGGGTTGTCACTTGGCGTGAACCTGAACCCGGACAAGCGCTGCAATTTCAACTGTGCTTATTGTGAGGTGAACAGGCGGTTGCCGGGCCGCCCCGAGAGAGTTGATCCGGCCAGAATCCTGGATGAGCTTACGCTGTTAGTTCGATGGGCCAAGGAGGGCAGACTACTTTCGCACCAGAAGTTTCAAGAAGCTGGAGACCTCGTCCGAACGATAAAGGACATTTCATTTAGCGGCGATGGCGAGCCGACTTTGGTTGAGAACTTCAGCGAGTGTGTCGAGGCTGCTGCGGAAGTCAGAAGGCGGGAAAATCTTGACCAGACGAAGATTGTGTTGATCACCAACGCCACAGGACTTGACAAAGCGGATGTCAAGAAGGGGCTTGCGGTGATGGACGCGAACAACGGCGAAGTGTGGGCGAAACTCGATGCGGGGACGGAAGCATGGTATCGCATGATCAACCGGTCGTCGGTGCAATTCGAGCGGATACTGAGGAACATACTCGATACGTCGCGCGAACGGCCGATCGTGATTCAGAGCCTGTTTATGAGAGTGCATGGTGGGCCGATGCCGGAAGCTGAGTTGCTTGCCTATTGTGAGAGGCTCAGGAGCATTGTCCTTAACGGCGGAAAGATCAAAGAGGTGCACGCTTATACGATCGCACGGCCGGTGCCGGAGCCGTGGGTTGAAAAGCTGACCGAGCAGGAGCTCGAGGCGACTGCGGCGGTTATTCGTGGTAAAACGGGGTTGTCCGTCCGGACTTTTGCCTGACCCGTAATCTGGAAATCTAACCAGTCAACGACTTGGATTCACCCATGTCCTCATTCCGGTGGGCAGGAATATCGTGCCTGTCACTCTGTTTGCGCACTTTGGGCACAGCACCTGTAACAAAGTGTTTGTTACCCTGTTTGCCTCGCGAACACCATCGCCCAACGAAACTCAACGACCCGACGACACTTCACTCCAATATCGTGTCTGTCCCTCGTGTCTGTCCCCTCTTGTACGATCGCGGTTACTTGGAGGGCATGCAACACACACTCGGCGAGGCACGGCCTCAGACCGACCGGGCGCGGAACAGAGCGCCAGGCTCTAACCCGGAAATTTCACCGCTTGACCAGCCCAAGCCACCCAAAGCTTCATTCCGGCGAGATGTCCGGAGCCCGCATATTCCTTGGTTGCTTGAAGACACCCGTTTCGCAGACTGCTCAGGGTATGAAATATGCGGGCTAAGTGCGAAGTTGTGAAATCTCAGGGTGTTACGGGCAGGTGTTCTTCGTGGCGGTCGGGGGTCATTAAAACGCCCTGTTCCTTGTAAGGTTTGAGCAGGAAGTGCGTTGCGGTGCTTAGCACACCCTGAATTGTTGCCAGCTTTTCACTTACGAACATTGCCACATCGCGGAGGCTTTCGCCCTCGACCTCGACCAAAAGGTCATATGCGCCTGACATCAGGTAACAAGAACGCACCTCGCGGTATTTCGCCACGCGCTCGGCGATGCGATCGAATCCGCCCTCGCGTTCGGGTGTGATTTTCACTTCAATGATGGCCCGGACATTATCGACACCGAGCTTTTCTTCATTGAGGACGGTGCGATAACCGAGGATGACGTTTTCGGCTTCATACGCCTTTATTCTTGCGACGACCTCGTCTTTTGTGAGGTTCAACTGGGCCGCGATCTGTTCTGGAGGAACATTCGCGTTATCTCTGAGAATTCGTAACAACGGGTCCATACGTGATCTGCTAGTACGTGTTGATAAGACAAGTCATGGGACAGGCACCTGTCAAGGGCTAGTCACTTGCGAGCACGGCGCCTTGACTTGCATTGGTCACCATTTTCCGATAGCGCGCCAGCCAGCCTGTGAGAGGCCGTTTGAATGGCTGCCATGCTTTTCTTCGCGCTTCCAACTCTGCTTCGGGGACGCAGATGTCAATGCGTCGGTTTGGAAAATCTATACGGACGCGGTCTCCTGGCTTCAGGAGGCCGATGGGACCGCCTTCGGCGGCTTCCGGCGAGACGTGCCCGATGCACGCGCCGGCGGTGCCGCCACTGAAACGGCCGTCGGTGATAAGCGCAACTTTGTCGCCCAATCCCATCCCAACGATGTAGCTTGTCGGAGAAAGCATTTCCTGCATTCCGGGTCCGCCGCGGGGACCTTCGTTGCGGATTATGACCACGTCGCCGGGTTTGACCTTGCCGGCGAGGATGCCTTCGCAGGCTTCCTCCTGGCTTTCGAAGACCACACACGGCCCTTCAAACACGAAATCAGCGCCGCAGTTTTTCTTGAATTCGGCGCTGATGCCGGCGGTTTTGACGACGCTTCCTTCTGGGGCGAGCTGGCCGTAAAGGACTGCCAGGCCGCCATCGGCTGAATACGCGGTTTCCTTTGTTCTGATGCAGTCCATCGGATTGAACATGAACGCCGGGTCGTGCGGCATCAAACCCACGGGTTGTGCGCGGCTGATCTGTTCCTTGGTTAACTCGAAGCGTGCGGCAACGACAAGGTCGGTGCGGAACCGAGTTGGCATCATCAACCATGCTCTGTTTTTCTTGCCGCCGGTGTATTGCGAGAACAACAGTGTGGGTTCGTTGTCAAGCGCAGCCAGCTCGGCGCGGACCCGCCCTGCGGCGCGGCGCATCTGGTCTTCGAACCACGCCTTCATGTCATCGCACTTTCGGACAAGGTGGTTTTCGCCGACGTCGAGTTCTGAGTCCTCAGAAAACACGGCCAGCAGGGCGTCGATGTCGCCTGCGTTCCACGCTGCTGCGACGCGCCAGAGAGCGATCGATTTCAAGTCGGCAGGGAAGCAGAAGACCGGTTTGGGCACGAGTGGAGTGCCGGCCTGAGCTGGTACCTCGACCACTGGCGCTGATGCGCCAGATACCCGAACAGCCTTTGCCGCAGGAAGGCAATTTGGCGAGCGGATGTCCCATTGATCGATGTTATCGCCGAGGGTGAGGCCTGTGACCGTCTTGCAGGATGTGTGCAACAGTCCCATGCGTTTCAGTTCGCCCATGATCGTGTGGATTCCGCCTGCGCGATGGACGTCTTGAAGGTGATAGGGAGAGGATGGGGAGACCTTGCACAGGCAAGGGACACGCTTTGAGATGGCGTCGATGCGGGCGATGTCGTACTTGATGCCGGCTTCGCGTGCGATTGCGAGCGTGTGAAGGACGGTGTTTGTTGACCCGCCCATTGCCACGTCAAGTGCGAGGGCATTGTCGAAGGCTTCGATTGTGGCAATGTCGCGTGGTTTGAGGTCGAGTTGGATGAGTTTGAGGATTTGTGTTGCGGCCCAGCGATACAAATGCTCCCTGTCCTTTGAGACGGCGAGGATTGTGCCGTTGCCGGGCAACGCCATGCCGAGAGCCTCGCAAAGGCAGTTCATTGAATTGGCGGTGAACATGCCCGAGCACGATCCGCATGTTGGGCAAGCACCCTGTTCGAGCTGTTTAAGGTCGGCCTCGGTTATCTTGCCGGCCTGCAACTGTCCGACGGCTTGGAAAACCGAGATCAGGTCGGAGTGCCTTGAAGCGGACCTGAGTCCGGGCGGGAGGTCAGGGTCTTTGACTGTGTTTGCGATGCCTGCGGCCATTGGACCGCCGCTGACGAAGATAGTGGGGATGTTGACACGCATTGCGGCCATGAGCATTCCGGGGATGATCTTGTCGCAGTTCGGAATACAAATCATGCCGTCAAAGCAATGGGCCTTGAGCATGGATTCGACGCTGTCGGCTATCAACTCGCGCGAAGGCAACGAGTACTTCATGCCTGCGTGGCCCATGGCAATCCCGTCGTCAATCCCGATCGTGTTGAAAACGAACGGCACACCGCCTGCCTCGCGCACGAGACGTTTTACGAGCTCGCCCACCTCGGCCAGGTGGGTGTGCCCGGGAATGCAATCGGTGTAACTGTTGCAAATGGCGACAAACGGCTTGTCAAAATCTGCCTCGGAAAGAATTGTGCCCGTGGCGCGAAGGAGACTTCTGTGGGGCGCGCGTTCGGCGCCTTTTTTTACAATGTCAGATCGCATCTTGATACTCGGTTAAGGTTGCAACGAACTTGAGGTGAGCTTCTAGCGCATCCGGGCAAGAATGTCACGCTTTGACCGCAGACTGCATTTCTGATCGGCCTGATACGAAACTGATGTGTTGCCACTGCTGAGGTTGCTGGTACTGTTGGCACGGCAGCGTTGGTTACAATCAACACTGTATCGAGCACTGAAAAAATGGTTCGCACTAATCATCTTTGGCGGGTACTGGGACTGCTCCTGAGCTTCAGTGGGGTCCAATTGATCGCCTCGGGTGCAGACATCGTGACCTGGGAGATCGATTCATCGGCCAGCTATGTGCGTCTGACAATCCCTGACCAGGCATTGACTGTGCCTGACATTGGCGAGGTTACTTTGAAACTGCGCAACGCAGACAGCACCAGCGAATGGACCGATTCCGGTGGACGGCGCGCCGCGCTGGCTGGTGAGCTTGTCACTGAATACATGGACCGTGTCGCCATCCGCTTTATGGGCGGGTCGCATAACATCCGTGCTCTCGAGCAAACTTCTCTCCGTCCAAACCCGGCTTCATGGGATGCCAATACGGAGAGTTACACGAACACGACAGCGGCGCCGGCCGCGCTCGGCGCCCGGGTTCGTGCAACACTTTTGTTTCTCACTTTTGACGTGGCATTTGTGGCATTCCGCAACGTCGAGATCGACATTGGGAATCTTGCTGGCGCTCCAGTTCTCATTACCAACGGCGTGTTTGATGCGCGCATGACACTCTGTGGCATCAGCAATGCAACGGTTGATATGGACGGGCTTGCATTGCCGCTCGAGCTTGGCCAGCCAATTCCGGACGTCCGGGGCGCGGACCTCCCGACCATCGCGGTCACGAACTCCGCCGGCGGTACGATAGTTGACATGGGCGGGCTATCTCGGCGCCTAACATATCAAATCAGTATTTCTAACCTTGTGATTGATCTGGAGGGAATGAGTGTTGTTGGTTCCGTTGAAGGCCGGATCGTTGCCAACGCAACAATTCCCGAGCCGGTGCTCGCGCCTGCTCTCGCAGTTGAGAAGAAGAACGATCTCGTTCTCATTTCGTGGCCAACCAACGCTGGGCCTTTTCGATTGGAATTTGCGACAGCGCTGCCGACCACCAACTGGCTTCCGATGCTGATTTTGCCGACTGTGGTAAACGGCGTGTACGTAATGACCAACGCACCTGTGGGGAAAGCGGTTTTTTATCGTTTGACGTACCCTTAGCCCGCATATTCCTTGGTTGCTTAAAGACACCCGTTTCGCAGACTGCTCAGGGTATGAAATATGCGGGCTAGGCTCAGCCGCAGATCGACCGGGCATGCGGTGCCATAATGCCCAGCTGGTACCCGCCGCTCTCGGTGCTGTGTTCGCCTCGCTAAAACGTGGCCGCTCGGCGGCCACTTCGTTCCTTGGCAACCTTATTCGCCGGCAAAGGAATTGATTGAGCACATGCCGCTTGCCGCCCACGCACATCCAACAAGGACGTGAATAGAGTGACAGGCTCGCAATTCGGGTTTTGCCTCCTGATTACGGCGTGGCTCGCAAATTGCCCCTTGTTCCAATCGGCGGTTGTCGAAGTCTGTGGTGGAACCCGTCGGATGCCGATATGGTGACAGGCACGTTGTTTGGGCAGAAAAACAAAGCGGCAGCAAGCTGCCGCACTCCAAGCGCTTCGCGCCTGCCAACGCCAAGTGCGTCCGCGCCACCGCGTCAGAAACCATTGGGATCAGCGGCGAGATCCAATCAGACGATATGGGGACAGACACGTAGTTCAGCGGCAGGCTGAAACTCCGGGCTCCGAAGCTCCGTATTAGCGCTGGCTTTCAGCCCTTGGATTGTGGGATGTGATATAGAGGGCGTTCTATCGTGGGGCTTCGCCCTACGCTGGTATGAGGCCGCGCCGTTGGTTCGTGGGGCTTCGCCCCACGCTGGTATGAGACCGCGCCGTTGGCGCTTTGGTGTATGCTCGGGCCACCGGCTTGGTGTGAATTCAAACTGGGCTTCGAATATCAATCGCACACACAGGCTTGGTCGCATTTCAGGCCGTGTTGCTTCAGGAACATCCGGAGTATGGCGGTGAACATAGGGCCGAAGGCCCGATCTATACCAGGCCCAGGTAGGCCGGCCAAATCAGTCACAGCGAGGGCTGAAAGCCCGCGCTAAGCTGGAGTTTCAGGGGCCGGATTTGCGTGATTGAAACAGGTGCACGATCGGTCGTCGGGTTGATGCGGCCGAGGACGGCCGCGCTCCCGGCGCCGTTGCCTCTTCCAGCGCGTGCAGGAGCGCGGGCATTCTTGCCCGCCCCCAGCCGGTGAATGTTCGG
>JAAYVR010000224.1 GCA_012517065.1 Verrucomicrobiota bacterium
CAACAATCTGGGAATTCCAGCTCTTCCAATAAGCAGCCCTTGTGGCGGGGCTTCACCCCACGCTGGTATGAGCCGCGCCGTTGGCGCTTCGATGACCGAGCAAGACAACCGGATTGTAAATGGCGGCGCAGTTGATTGTTTCAGGTATGAGATCCCCTGACTGTGTTCCAGACCGTTGGTGTGTGTGTACCAGTAACTCGAGGGCCGAATGCCCGGCTCCATACCAGCCTGGGCCAGCGGCCCAGGTGAAAGGCGCCAGATCAGTATCAATAAGGGCTGAAAGCCCGCATCATGCACGTTTCCAGACGGTGGAGTGTTCGAGAATGTTCAACGTACAACGCGCAACGTGCAACGTTCAGAGGCATTACTGCTCGATGAATGCTCCTTTCAAGGCCGCCTAAAGGCGGGACTCTCACAGCCGCGGATGCAGTGGGCGTTGGTAGGCGCGAAGCGTTTGGAGTGCGGCAGCTTGCTGCCGCTTTGTTCTTATTCCCAAACAACGTGTCTGTCCCCAGATCGGCATCCGAGGGGTTCCACCACAGACTTCGGCAACCGCCGATTGAAACAAGAAACAATTTGCGGGCCGCGCCACAATCAGGGAACAAACCCAAACTACGAGCCTGTCACCCTATTCCGACTCATTCCCAAAGGCCGTACCGTTGGTACCGCCTTACTAGCTGCCGGCGAATCAGATACAGATAAACTGACCAAACTCACAGGCTGAAAATCTTCGCGAATATGAAGGACTTTACAATATAGTGATATAGCCTGAATACTGTGCGAGACGGATGTCCTCACAAGGCATACGAAATATGCGGGCTCTGGGAAACCTGCCCGAAACCGAACGAATAGTAATATGTCCTACAGCGTGTCAGTAGTCGCGGTGCCGAAATCGGCTTCGACGGGCAACACCGTGTGTGGTCTGGAAATTGAGATTCTCTGGTCTGGGCGCGGGTTTCCTTGGCAGGGAAATGTCACCGAGCTGAAGGAACAAGCGAATCCGAGGGGGAACCAATGAGATTTCCGGGCTAGCATCCAATTACACCTACTCCCGCCACACAATGCGATTCGTTGTCGGCATAACTGGGGCAAGCGGCGCCATCTACGCTCAACGCCTGATCGATCAGCTCGCCGCTGCAAATCACACTGTTCACTTGATCGCCACAAAAGTCTCCAAGGACGTGATTGCGACCGAGTTGCCCGGCGGTCTTCGTCTGCCTCGAGGTGTCGTGCAGCACGAGATCGATTCCATGGCAGCCCCGTTCGCGAGCGGGTCCAGCCAGTTCGACGGCATGGTTATCATCCCCTGCACAATGGGCACGCTCGGGCGCATCGCTCACGGCCTCAGCAACAACCTCATGCTGCGCGCTGCCGACGTCATGCTCAAGGAACGCCGCAAGTTGATTCTTGTCCCGCGCGAGACGCCGTTGAGCCTCGTCCACGTGCGGAACATGGAACTGCTGATTCTCGCGGGCGCGACGATCATCCCCGCAAACCCGTCATTTTACAGCGCGCCAAAGACTGTCACCGACGTCGCAGATACCGTGGTCGCGCGCGTCCTCGATCACCTCTCCGTCCCCCACAATCTCGCCGCAAGATGGCAGGAGGAAAAGGAATAAACCGAACTCAGCCTTTTCTACCCCACTGTTTTTGAAGACGACGCATCCTCTCCGCAGGTGTGGGATGCGAGCTGAAGTACTGTCCGATTTCCGATTCGCTTGCCCGCAAACGCTGAAGGCGATCGAGCAACCGAATGCTCGCCAATGGATGATGACCCGCTGCATGGGCAAGGCGCGATCCGAGTTCGTCAGCCTCGAACTCGCAGTCTTGAGAGTATGTGCTGGCCAACAACTGAAGGGTTGTTTGCTTGACCAAACCTCCGAGCGGAGTCGCACTCCCAATTCGGCTCGTAAGGACCTTCAACAACGATTCTTGAAGAAACCTGTCTGATGCATGACCGCGCATGACGTGCGCCATCTCGTGCCCAACGACAAACGCGATTTCATCCTGATACCTGTTGCACAGGTCAAGCAGCGATGTGCTCAAAAAAAGGTAACCCCCGGGCAACGCCATTGCCGATGGCCCGCCAATCCGAATAACATCCACGCTGAACCGAAGCTGCCGGTTCTTAACCCGTGCAGCCAGTGCCGACGCAATGCCGCGTACCAGCTTGATGTCGGATTCAGCAGCTTGACCCTCGGACACAGCCCGAATTTGGTGAGCAAGGACACCGCCCAACTCGCGTTCCGCCTTTATCCGGTCCGACTCCGAGCCTGCAATGGTCTGCCACGCCCACCTGGCTTTTTGCAGGGTGGGAACAGTCAGCCGGCCGATTGCCCGGCCCCATGCTTCAAACGCGCTTCCCATGACAGATGTTTGCGCTGCTTGATTGCAGTCAGCCCTGAAAAGTCGCCCATGTGCGACCATGTGTCAATTCGCGTGCGTGCGCCTAACCCGGAAAACAGTCACAAGAGACCGCTGGTTGATTCGAAATTGAATGTGGCGACTGGCAAGGACTGCCTTTTCTTCCGGCCGGAGGATGGCTTCCGCACGTGCGGCTGTCAGACCCGCGATGAGCGATTTCTTGGGCTCGGATCGGAGTCGTTCGATACTGTTGCTTGACGTGCGAGCTGGGGCGTGGCACACAGTGCGCATGAGAAACTGCCTTGTCTCACTGGCTCTCGTCCTTGCCGCTTCGGCGTCAGGCGCGGCACAGTCGTACACTCTTCACACTTTCAAACGAATCCAGTTTACGCCGCATTTCTGGGCCGAAGGCGCGTGGTACGGCGATTTCAACAAGGACGGCGTCACAGACGTTGTTTATGGTCCGTTCTGGTGGGAAGGCCCCGATTTCACCCGGCGTCACGAATACCGACCAGCCACCGCCACGTTCAAACGGAAATTGCCAGACGGCACCGAGGAAACCGTGCCTGGATACGAGGGCGCGCTCGGCAGCCAAAACGCTTACTCGGACAATTTCTTCACGTGGGCATGGGATTTTAACAACGACGGGTGGATGGACATTCTGATCGTTGGGTTGCCAGGCGAAGAAACGTATTGGTACCAAAACCCAAAAGGCGCACCTGGCCACTGGCAGAAACACCTGGTCATCGATGTAACGGATAACGAGTCGCCCATGTTCGCAAACATAGTGGGCGACAGCCGACCCGAACTCCTGTGCAATTCAAAGGGATTCTTCGTTTATGCTGAGCCCGATCCATCAGACCCAACCAAACCGTGGATTGTCCATCCTGTGACGCCCAACAAGAATTATCACAAGTATAACCACGGCCTTGGCGTCGGCGATGTTAACGGCGACGGCCGAATCGATCTCCTCGAGAAAGACGGTTGGTGGGAACAGCCCGCTTCGCTGACAGGCGATCCTGTGTGGGTCCATCATCCGTTCGTTTTTTGCCCGCCAACCGATCCGAATGTCCCCGTTGGCGGCGCCCAATTGTACGCTTATGATGTCAACGGCGACGGTCTCAACGACGTTATTACTTGTTACTCTGCTCATGGATTCGGGCTGGCGTGGTTCGAACAAGTCCGCACCGACGGCGACATTTCGTTCAAACCGCACTTGTTCATGAACAAGAAGCCCGAAGAAAACAAATACGGTGTCAAGTTCTCACAGATTCATGCCATAGACCTGATCGACATGGACGGCGACGGACTGAAAGACCTTGTGACGGGCAAACGGTTCTGGGCGCATGGCCCCCAAGGCGATCCCGAACCCAACGAACCCGCCGTGCTCTATTGGTTTAAACTGGTCCGCGGCCCAAACCACACCGCTGATTACGTCCCTTATCTCATCGACAACAATTCCGGCGTCGGCACGCAGGTGGCAGCAGCTGACATCAACGGCGACGGGCTGCCAGACATCGTCATGGGCAACAAGAAAGGCGGGTTCGTTTTCCTTCATGAGAAGCGGTCGGTAAGCCGATCCGAATGGGAGGCCGCCCAACCGAAGCCGATTACACAATAGAACCTCCGGTTTTCTACCGAGCCTCGCACTGTTGGCAACGGTCCTTGGTAACCTCAGAGAAATCTCGCGTCTGTCACCACATCTCTTACGACCGCTGGTGTCCTATCGCCCAAAGCTTGGGACAACCGATCGCCGTTAGAGTCCCGCGTTTACGCGGAACACAGGCAGTTCACTGATCAGTGCTCATGCTCTGACGGCCGCGGGCGTCGCAGCAGTTATTTCGCAAACGGGCGTGGCCGACAGACCTCATGAACCGACGCAGGAGTCGAGTCACTGCCCGTTAGCCCGCATATTTCCCAGCCCGGCGTGGCCGGAACCAAAGTCGCCCAACGGCCAACGCCTCCGGCTATTGCACACCCCGGACCTTCAGCCACGCCGGGCTGGGAAATATGCCCTGCGACTCCGTCGCTGGGAAAAGCACCCTGATCAAGCCCCCACTGCACGCGGCGCTGCCGCGGTTGCAGTGGGCGTTGGAAGACGCGAAGCGCTTGGAGTGCGGCAGCTTGCTGCCGCTTTGTTTTTTTGCGCGAACAACGTGCCTGGCACTCTATTTGCGTCTCCACTGATGCATTCGGCGCGCCAGGGACGGCGCGCCCTACCTCCATGCAGAGTTTCATGCACGGTAGGGCTCGCTGTCCCCAGCGAGCCCGGTCTCAGGCCGATGCGCCCTTGCAATTGCTCTGACATGCCAGTGCGGCCTGACGTGGTCTCGGGCGCGATCGCTTGCCTTCCGGAAGCAACAGGGCCGCGATCTGGTGATAGTCATCAACCACATGCGTTGCTTCGCCAAGACGTTCTCGCGGCACTGAATTGGTAATTGCAATGACATCCATGCCGGCTGCTCTGCCCGCTTGCACACCCACAATCGAATCCTCGACCACCACACAGTCGGACGGAGTCATGCCAAGAAGACTTGCGGCGCGAAGAAAAACGTCGGGCGCAGGTTTGCTTCGGCCGACATCCTGAATGCTTACAACAGCTTTGAAGAACCGGGCAAGACCGCCGAGGGCAAGCACTTCTCTGATGACGTTGTGGCTCGAACCGGAGGCGAGGGCAATCGCATAGTGTGGCTCGAGCTCGGCCAAAAGCCGCGGCACGTCCGGGAAGATTGGCCGTTCGCGGCGGAGCAGTTCGATGAGTTTTGTTTGTTTCCATTCGACCAATTGTTCGAACGGATAAGGCGGATGATGTTTGGCAACGAAATCCTCCCACAAAGCGCGGTCTGAACGTCCGTAATACGCCGGGAAATCCATGCCGTGATTATCGGCATAGCCCATCTCGGCGAAAACCTCGAGGAACGCCCGTTCGTGGATCGGTTCGCTGTCCACGATCACGCCGTCCATGTCAAAAATTACTGCTCGATATTGTCTCATCGGGTTACGCACCTCGGACAGGCAATCTGTTTGCCACATTCGCCGCAATTGTCAAACCAAGACCTTCAGCCTTGAATTGACAATTGGGATCGAGAAAAGCCTCGTCAAGCTGTCGATTGCCGGGTAATTGTGGCCCCGGCTCGAACGACTGGCAGGTTGGGTGAACTGGAATGAATGCATTGGTCACAGGCGGCGCAGGGTTTATAGGATCGCACATTGCGGAAGTTTTGTGCAGGAGGGGACATCGGGTGCGTGTGCTCGACAATCTCAGCACGGGTAACCTGCAGAATCTCGGATGGCGCCAGCCGGGGGATGAGATCGACTTCGTCGAAGGGGACATCAGAGACATGGAACTGGTGAAGCGCGCCGTGCAAGGGTGCGACGTCGTGTTCCACGAAGCGGCGGTGGCGTCTGTCCCGCGTTCAGTTGAAGACCCGGTCGGCACTAACGATCAAAATCTGAACGGCACATTGATTGTGTTGACCGCTGCACGTGACGCGCGAGTTCGGCGGTTTGTGTTCGCTTCGTCTTCGGCAGTGTACGGTGCGAGCACCGCGGCATGTCAACAGGAGAATGACGCACTCGATCCGCTCTCGCCTTACGCGCTTCACAAGGCTGCAGGCGAACAGTACTGCCGCATGTTTTGGCGGTTGTACGGGCTCGAGACTGTTGCCCTGCGGTACTTCAACATATTTGGGCCAAGGCAGGCCTTCGACTCCCCTTATTCGGGTGTGATTGCGAAGTTTTGCACAGCGTTCCTCGAAAAGACTGCGCCCACAATCTTCGGTGACGGGCAGCAGACACGCGATTTTTCGTACGTGTCGAATGTGGTTCATGCGAACCTGCTGGCGGCGGAAGCCCCGGCCGAACGCGTGGCCGGGCGCGTGTTCAATGTCGGATCGGGCAATGCAAGATCGGTGTTGGATTTGTGGAATACGCTTTCGAATCTGACCGGGTTTTGCCCGTCGCTGCAGTTTGCGCCTGCGCGCGCGGGTGATGTGCGACATTCGGTTGCGAGCCTTGACACTGCAAGGCGCGAGCTGGGCTACGAGGTCCAGGTTGGGTGGGAGGAAGGCCTTCGGCGGACGTTGGAGTATTACAGGGCCAAAACCGGTTAGACCGCATCAGGTCGGCGAATGTCCCGCTGACCAACGTCGTCGGCCACCGGTGTCCGTCGTTTAATGATCGGCGGCTGCAGGTTCAGCAAACCCTTAGCCCGCATATTTCCCAGCCCGGCGTAGCCGGAACCAAAGTCGCCTGACGGGCAATGCCCCCGGCTCTTGCACCCCCCGGACCTTCAGCCACGCCAGGCTGGGAAATATGCCATGCGACTCCGTCGCCGGGAAAAGCGCCATGATCCCGATGGTTTTTCACGCGCTGCCGCGGATGCAGTGTGCGTTGGTAGGCGCGAAGCGCTTGGGACCCGGAAATCTCACCGGAGTGAAGGCACGGGCGAATCCGAGGGGGTGAGCGGTGAGATTTCCGGGTTAGGCCAAAAGCGATCGCGCTTTGTCTAGTGCAGCGTCCAAGCGCGCAACATCTTTCCCGCCGCCGCGAGCGTTATCGGGTTTGCCGCCGCCTCTGCCACCGACGATGGGCGCTATTTGTTGGATGAGTTTGCCGGCATGCACTCTTGCGGTGAACTCCGGACTAACCGCGGCCACAAGCGCCACAGCGCCGTTGGCCACGCCGCCAAGCAAAACCACTCCTTTGAACAGCCCTTTGAGTTCGTTGGCCACGCCCTGCAGAGTGTCAGCGTCTGCGTTTCCCATGTTTGCGATGATGGCCGGAACACCATTGATGACGCTGGATTTTCCAACAAGCGCACGCGCGGTCTCGACTGCTTGTTTTTGCGCGAGGCCACGAAGTTGCTTTTCTATGGCACGCTGTTGTTCGAGCAAGTTTTCGATGCGTTTTTCGAGTTCGGGGATTGGCGCATTGACCTTCAGTGCAACTGTCTCGAGTGTTTCGATTGTCTGGCGCGCCCGCTGGTAGGCCGCAAGTCCGGCGACGGCTTCAATGCGTCTTACGCCGGCGGCAATTGCATTCTCACCGACGATGCTGAACAAGCCGATTTCGCCAACTGCACGGCAATGTGTTCCGCCGCACAATTCCATCGAATACCCGTCGAGGCCGGCTGGCGTTCCGCCAATTTGGACTACGCGAACCCATTCGCCGTATTTTTCACCAAAGATCTGGCGTATGTCGCGCCGGTGGCTGACATGATCGTATTTGACCTCGGTCCAGAACACGGGTGCGTTTTCGACGACCCGCTCGTTTACCAGGCGCTCGATTTCAGCAACCTGTGCCGGAGTCAGAGGCGGGCTGTTGAAGTCAAAAGTTAGTTTGTCCGGACCGACGAAAGACCCCTTTTGTGCGACGTCGGGGCTGACAACTTCGCGCAGCGCCCAATGAAGCAGGTGCGTCACCGTGTGATGCCGTTGGATGGCCCTTCGGCGGGGAACATCCACCGTTATGGTAACTTCCGAACCCTCGACCGGTGCCTCTGCAGGCTCTTTGCTTCCCTCAGGTTGCTCGATAAAATGAAGCCACGCGTCTCCGACCTTCTGCGTGTTAACGATTCGCCACAGTTGACTGCCATGTGCAAGTTCTCCAGTGTCGCCGACCTGGCCGCCCATCTCAGCGTAACACGAAGTGATGTCCAGAATCACCGCCGTTTTCCCTTTGACGCTGACGACATCGAGCACGCGCGCCTGAGTTTCAAGCAGATCGTAACCGACAAACTTTGTCGTTGTCGCGGTGTCGATTTGGGACAGCTCGATCACCTCTTTCTTGCGTGATTTCCGGGCGCGCTCGCGTTGTTCGTCCATCAGCCTGTTGAAACCGTCGAGATCGACTGCAAGGTCGCGCTCGCGCGCCATCAGTTCTGTCAGATCAAGCGGGAATCCGTATGTGTCGTACAATTTGAATGCGAGCTCGCCGGGAATGACAGGTTTGACTCCGGACTTGTCCGGGTGCTGTTTGAGGATTTCCTCGGCCTGTTGCGTGAACAATTCGATGCCTCTGTCGAGGGTCTTGTTGAATGCCTCTTCCTCGATGCGGACGACTTCGCGGACGTGATCCTTTTTTGCCCTGATTTCCGGGAACACATCGCCCATTGTGTCGGCCAACACATCAACAAGCTTGTAGAAGAAAGGTTCGTGGCAGCCCAAGGAACGCCCATAGCGCACGGCTCGCCGCAGAATGCGCCGCAGGACGTAGTTCCTGTCAGTGTTACCCGGCAGGATGCCGTCGGCTATTGCAAAAGCCAGTGTACGGATGTGGTCCGCAATGACGCGGAAGGCGACGTCGATTCGTTCGCGATCGTTTCCGGGTGGGCAGCCTCGTTTGGGGAGGGACGATCCATATCGCATGCCGGAGATTTTCTCGAGTCGCTCGAACAGCGGCCGGAACACGTCGGTTTCGTAGTTTGAGACCGTGCGCGAAAAGTCCGTGAAATTGGCGGTGCACTGGATGATGCCGGCGACGCGTTCGAAGCCCATGCCAGTATCGACGTGTTTGGCCGGCAGCGGAGAAAGGCTGCCATCGGGGGCTGCGTTGAATTGGATGAAAACGAGATTCCAGATTTCGATGCACTCGGGCGTGCCCTGGTTGACGAGGGAACCGCGTGTGTCGCCACTTGGCGTCAGGTCAATGTGAATCTCCGAACAAGGCCCGCAAGGGCCGGTGTCGCCCATCATCCAGAAGTTGTCTTTCTTGCCGCCGGTTCGGACGTGGATTTTCGGGTCAAGACCGGCGGAAGAAAAGATTTTCGCCCAGTAATCGTGGGCTTCGTGGTCGAACTGGCCGGGATCGCCCTTGCCAGGTTCAAAGACCGTCGCGTAAAGCCGATCTTTTGGAAAATGCCAGACTTCAGTCAGGAGCTCCCATGCCCACTCGATTGCTTCGCGTTTGAAGTAATCGCCGAACGACCAATTGCCCAACATTTCGAAGAAGGTGTGATGGTAGGTGTCGAGTCCCACGTCTTCGAGGTCGTTGTGTTTGCCGCCGGCGCGGATGCATTTTTGTGTATCTGCGGCGCGCGTGTCACGTCCCGGGATTGCACCTGCCCAGCGGCTGACGTCTGGTGTTCTTTGTCCGAGGAAGATTGGGACGAACTGGTTCATGCCAGCGTTGGTGAAGAGCAAATTGGGGGCGTCCGGCATCAAGCTGGACGATGGAACAATCGTGTGTTCTTTGGACTTGAAAAAGTCCAGGAACGACTGGCGAATTTCTGCGCTTGTCATGTGTGTCATCAACCGGGTCCGGCCTTCGAGTCTGTTGACTGACGTCTCATATCAGAGACGCCAGGTCGCCGGAACAGGCCGGAATTGAAATCGATATTCTACCAGACACGCAAGAAACAAAGCCAGTCGAAGTTTAGCCTTTCGCCTTGCTGCCGATCAGGAACCGGCTAGGCTCTGCGGCATGGATCGATACCGCCTGCTTAAGCCGATCCGGACTTTATTGACGGCACAATTCCGAGGTTTGGCAGCGCCGATCGCGGCCATGGTCTGGCTCGCTGTCTCCTGTTCCAAGCCGCCAACCCAGGAAACAGAGTTCATCCAGGCCATGAACACCGGGAAGAACTACCTTGACCAGCAGCAGGCAGAAAAGGCAGTACAACTGTTTCAGCGCGCCGTCGAGCTCGAGCCCGGCAGAGCAGACGCGCACTTGAACCTGGCAAACGCTTATCTGTTGTCAGGACAAATTGACAAGGCGCTGGAACATGCGCAAACGGCGTTGAGTTTCGATCGGAACCTTGCTGCGGCGTATTATGTGGCTGGCTGCGCAAACTTGCGCGCCGGCCGTTTTGCCGAAGCACTTCAAATGCTGCAATCGTGCCGGGATTTGGACCCGGATGTTGCGGCGGTGAACTACCAGCTCGGTTTGGCGCATCAAGGGCTGGATCATCTCGATGATGCAATAAGCGCCTTCCAAGAAGTTATTCGGCTGGAACCGAATCATCCGGCTGCGCATTACGCGTTGAGCAGGGCTTTGATGCGGGCAGGCAACGAGGATGAAAGCAAAAAGGCCCTGGAACGCCACAACCAAATCAGGGCAGCACAGCAATCGGCGTCTTTAACACCCGAGGTGCTGGAACGGTGTAAGTACACCCAGGCTGTGGTTCCACAGAAAATCCCCAAGCCCGAACCCGTGGGTGTCAAGGTGCGGTTTGTTGATGTGACGGCTACGGCATTCGGTGGCAACGGCGGCAACTACCGCGGACCAATCGGAGTATTGGACTACAACCACGACGATCGAAACAGTCTGTTTGTCGCCGAAGGAACAAACGGCTTCAGACTGCTCGACAACCGCAACGGCGTTTTCAAGCCCATGGCCGATTTGTTGCCGGCACCGCCAGACGGCCAATACACCCGAGCCCTCGTCGGCGATCTCAACAACGACAGATTTGAAGACCTTGTCGTGATCGGAGAAAAGGCGTCGCTGGCTTTCAGATTCGCCACAAATGGGACGGTTCGTGATTGGACAGCCGCTTCAGCCATCAAAAGCCTCGGATTGGTGGCGGCCGACGGCGCTTTGTTGGACATGGATTTCACGGGTAAACTAGATATTATGGCTGTTCAGCCGGGCGGTAACGGACTGCGCGCATTGCGGAACCTCGCCAACATGTATTACCGGGACGTCACTGCTACTTTGGGCATCCCCGCCGGACTCACAGGCCTTGTCCAGCTCGTCATCGATGATTGGAACAACGACGATCTGATGGACATAATAGTCTCGAGGACAAACGCGCCGCCTCTTTACCTGCAAAAAATCCGCGGCGGCCCATTTTGTCCGACCAACCTTCCGCCAGGCAAACTCGAGGGAACAGTTCTGGCCATTGGCGATGTCAACGGCGATTCACGCGCAGATCTCTTGGTCGGCGGGCCGGACCACATCGACCTGTTGCTCGGAGGTGTTAACCGTTTCCTTCGTATCCAAGCCGCACTGCCCGGGCTCTCACTTTTCAAGTTGATTGATTACGACAACGACGGTTGGCTCGACTTGTTTGCCGCGGGCGACGGTCTCCGCGTCTTCCGCAACATCGGCGACGGCCAATTCAAAGACGTCACCGAAAACCTCGGATTCGCCCAGCTCGCCAACGCCCGCGTTCGGCATCTGGCCGCAGCAGACTTCGACACGGACGGCGACACCGATCTTGTGTTGGACATTGAAGGGCGCGGCCTGCAACTTTGGCGCAACGACGGTGGCAACGCCAACCTCCAGCTCAAACTTCGCCTGTTGGGAAATCGCTCGAACGCAAGCGGAATCGGCATACGACTCGAAGTCGCAGCCGGCGCATTCCGTGTCCACCGGACAGTCTCGACCCTGCCGATCGAGATTGGTGTTGGGAACAACCGGCGCCTTGACTCGCTGACCGCGCGGTGGTTTGACCTTGCCTACAATCAAATCGACATCACCCCGGACCCAAAGAGTTCTATGCCGGTATTCGAACCCGTCCTGCCCGCCGGCTCTTGTCCTTACGTGTATGCGTGGGATGGCGAAAAGTTCAGGTTCGTGTCGGACTTCCTCGGGTCGTCGCCAGTCGGCCTGCGTGTAACCGACACTGTCTTTGCTGACGCCGATCCTCACGAATACCTGTGGCTGGGCTCAGATGACATGTTCAAGCCCCGCGGCACAAGTTACGTCATTCAGGTGACCGAGGAACTGCGCGAGGTTTTGTATCTGGACGAAGCAAAACTGGTAGTTGTCGATCACCCGAAGGACACTGAAGTTCACACAACAGACAAGTTCAGGCCGAGCAAACCTTTCCCTCGAGGCGAACTCTGGACACTGCATAACCGATACCCCCTACGCCGTGCCACAACACTCGAAGGCGCTGATGTCACAGATGCCCTGACAGAAAACGACGGGCGGGTTGTCTCGCCGACGCGCCTGCGGATTCCGCAACTCCGCGGTTTGGCTGAGCCACACGGCGTCGAACTTGACTTTGGTCCGCTGGCGGCGGACCGGCCGCTGGTGCTCGCCCTCACGGGCTGGCTGAGGTTTGGCGGCGGAATGGCCAACGTCGCAGCATCCCACGACCCGGACCTGCCGTTCCCATTCCCGCAACTCGAGGTCGAAGTCCCGCCAACCGGCTGGAAAAAACTCGATGTTGTCGTCGGCGCGCCCTCGGGCAAGACCAAGACAATACTGGTTGATCTTGCCAATCGGTTGCCCCCCGGCGCCACAAAGCTCAGGCTCACCACCGCTTTCGAAATTCACTGGGACCGCATCGCGCTCTACGAGCGAAGATTTACCGATGAAACTCGGATTAGCAGGTTTGCCCCTTGCAAAACTGACCTTCACTGGCGCGGGTTCAGCGAGTTTGCAGACCTGCCATGGTATGTCCCGTTGACGCCCGTGTACGACCGCGTCTTTCAACAGCCGCATTGGGCAATCACTCCGATGGGCTGGTGCACACGATACGGCGATGTCGCGCCTCTGATCGAAGCCGAAGACAACGCGGTGGCAATCCTCAACGGCGGCGATGAACTGACTCTGGAATTCGATGCGGACCGCCTTCCGCCAAAGCCCGCTGAGTACGCCCGCGATTTCTTTCTGTACAGCGTTGGATGGGACAAGGACGCCGATTTCCATGTCGAACTCGGATGGAAGGTCGATCCAATCCCATGGCATGGAATGAACGACCAAATCTACGGCCAGGAACCGCGCCCGGCGTTTCCAAGCGATTCGCTCATGAAACGGTACAACACGCGCTGGGTCGGCCAACTCACTCTATCCCGGAAATCTCACCGGAATGACGGTCTTGGCGTACGTTGATCGCTCGGCCGGTGAAACTTTCGCGTGACGCGCGGCATCAGGCCGTTCAAATGCGGCATCTGTCCGGGCCTTCGGACTGGCATGGTGGTTCCAGAACACGCCATCCGTAGAAATACCGCTCTTGGCCGAGCTCAAGGGCACCTCTGCGCCGCTTGCTGCCACGCCAAACGCCCGCTCCAACCACATCCTCCCGCAAGTCAGGTTTTTGCCAACTGCTTTCCCACCAAAGATTCTTGTACCCTCCATTTTCCTGCCCCCCATTTTTCTGCCAATGATGTTCCTGCTCATCATCTTCCTGCCATGTCCCGATTGAATGCGATCCGCCGGTTCCCACGTCTCCTACACAATGTTCTTGCTTGCCACCGGAATCGCGTGCCCCAAGCATTGGCTTATGCGAAATCGGCTTTCATGTCTCGTACTCGGAGGGGCCAGCCTTGTTGTTGGATTGTGTCCTCACCTCGCCACCGCGGGCGATCAGCCGGAAGCATTTGCCCTGCGCAAATGGGCAGAAACGCCGGACAGGGCAAATGCCGTCTTGACGATTCGCGCTGACCTCAAGGCGCAGCACCGCGTTCCGAAGTTCATCACCGGCAAGTTCGCCGAGCACCTCGGTTGGAACATCAACAACGGCATGTGCGCCCAGATTCTCCGAAACCCCACGTTTGCCGATTACCCGTTTTGGACCGGTCAAATGACCCCCGATGGTCTGACCAAGTTCCACGTTGACGATGCGCGCATCACCGAGGAAATGCGTCGTTTGGCAACGCGTTTCGGGTGGCCAGACCGCGAGCTCGAAAACCTTTCGCAATCCCGCTCCGACAGTCTGGCCTGCTTTTGGGGCCGCATCGGGGAGCGCGAAAATGTTGATGTCAGCCCGGACACCGCAAAAGGCGGCAATCGCGCTCAGCGCGTCCACGTCAAACGCGCCGGCTGCGGCATTGCACAGTGGACATGGCTGCCGTTGCACCGTGTTCGGAATTACGAATTCGAGATTTACGCAAGATCACCAGACCTGACTGCCCTGCGAGTGGAACTCGCTGCAGACGAGCCCAATGAGAATGCGGTAGCTGCCGTTGTTGCCAACGTTGGACCGGACTGGCGCAAACTGCGTGGCACACTCCGAGTTCCAGAGGCCGTTCCCGAGGACAAACCAATGCGGTTCTCAGTGTGCGCCGATTCGCCCGGCCAGTTTGTCATAGGTCACGCTTTTCTTTATCCGGCTGATCATGTGAACGGCGCAGACCCAGATGTCATCCGGTTCCTGAAGGATTCCCGTCTCCCGATTCTGCGTTGGCCGGGAGGGAACTTTGTGAGCACGTACCATTGGGAGGATGGCGTCGGCCCAATCGAATTGCGTCCAACACTGCCCAATTTTGCATGGGGCGGCGTGGAACCGAACCTGTTCGGCACCGACGAGTTCATCGAGTTTTGCGGCACCGTTTCGTGCGAGCCGATGATTTGCATCAACGCCGGCAGTGGCACCCCTGAAGAAGCAGCGCGTTGGGTCGAGTATTGCAACGGCGCCCCGGACACCCCGATGGGCCGACTGAGAGCTGCAAATGGCCACCCCGAACCCTACAGGGTCATGCATTGGGAAATCGGCAATGAACTCTGGGGCCGCTGGCAGTACCGATGGACAACTGCGTCGGGCTACGTTGACCGCCTGAAAGTGTTCGCCCGAGCAATGCGTGCAGCAGACCCGAAAATCCGCCTCTATGCGTGCGGCGCTCCGGTGTTTTGGGGCAAGGACTGGAACGACACGCTCGTGAACGCCGCTCCGAACTTGTTCGACGCCACAACCGATCACCCGCTCATCGGAGGCAATGTTGACCTCACCACTGACCCGATGGATGTGTACATGGACTTTATGGCTGTGCCAGAAGTCCTCGAACACAAATGGAAAGAGCTGCGCGACACAATGCTGCGCGCGGGCATCGCCAAGCCGCGGCTCGCAGTGACAGAACTGCAAGTGTTCGCCCACCTTGGTTCGCGACCGGACAACAACCAGCCGGTCCGGTTAACCCGCCAGAATCTGCCCGACCAAGACTCGATAACCGAGGCGGCTTACGACATTCTCGTGTACCATGCCGCGCTCCGGCTCGGTTCATTTGTCGAAATGGTCACACACTCAGCAATTGTGAATCACGGAGGCGGATTGCGAAAGGAACGCGAGCGTGTTTATGCCAATCCGTGCCACTACGCACAATCAATGTTTGCAGCTCTTGCAGGCGCGACTCCGATTGCTGTCGAAATCCAATGTGCAGCTCAAAAAGCTCCACGTGTATTGCCGGATTTGCGCGCCGCGGCTTCGGAATTTTACTTCGGCGCCGTTGACGCGTTTGCGGTCGAAACCGACGATGGCAGTGTTCTTGTTTCGATGGTAAACCGTGGGGTCGCAGAACCAGTGCGTTTGCAGGTCCGGTTCAAAGGCTTTGCCCCCGGCCAACACGCAAAACTCGAGCGACTCGAGGGCACGACTCCATCGAGCGGCAACACCCTCGACGATCCCAAATCAATCGCCCCGGCAGACTCGGTCCAAACCTTGAAGGATGAGCGGCTGGAACTTGAATTGCGTCCTTTTGCTGTTTATCTGCTGCATGTTCCGTCAGCGAACGCCCCTGCAACCAAGTAAGAAATTGCAATCCGTCCGTTTATTTCATCCCCCGGGTGATCCGCGAAGCGCCGTGTGCCTTCACGAGAATCATAAATAGGCGGGCAAGGTCGATCTGCAGCGGAGCATCACTAACATGCGCCGCATGCGTGACAGGCTGTAGGTGGCTGAATAGACTGCGTCAGATTCATTTTCTCGAGACGCGACCGCCGTGCCCCAAAGCATGCAGGGCAGTCTGCAAGCTGCTCCAATGACCAAAGATCAGCGATCACCCGTCCTCTGCGGCTTTGAATTCCCGCCTCAAGAGCTTTCTCAACAGTCGCCAGCCGCGGCCGAACAAAATCTCCGCTGGCAGCCAATTCTTCCATTGCGCCGTTTCCCGCGCGAGTGGGGATCAACGCCACGATCGAGGCACCGCACTCAAACGCAAAATGCATCGAGTCAACAGCGTCATCAACTGCAGTTTCGGGTCTTGTAAATGGCGGTTGAATGAGAACGAAGGCGCGAACGTCGATCCCATTGTTCACCAGAAACCGCGCGCTGCGCGCGAATTGAGCCAGCGTGAGGCGTTTGTTCAATTTGGCCAGCACATCCGGGTCGGCGGTCTCGAGTCCCATGGCAATTTCCAGTTTGCCTTGAATGAGATCGCGAAACTTCAGCACCGCACTGTCCACAAGATTCGGATGGCATTCGACAATAACCCTGCGGAAACCGCCGACCAATTGCGCGATGGCTTGATAGTCAGCCGGTGGAACAGAGTGCCTGTCGAAGAAACTTCCGCTATTGTAGAGCTTAACGGCCCCAATATCGCCTGCTTCAAGCCTGCCACGCACAACCGCCAATCCGGCTCTTATCTGTGCCGGCACAGCTCCCTGTGGCATTGGCTCGGCGATTGTGTTCTTCCACAAATCGCACATCACACACCGCCACGGACATTCGCTGCCCGCAAGGATCATTACCAACACACGCTCGATACCGCCCTTTACAGACGGCTCGTTCTCGATAGCTACGGAGATTGGCCGCCACGGATCGACCTTCGAACGCGGCGAACGGTGTTTGAGAATCCAGCGGTCTCTCCCGGGTCTTGTTGACGGATAAGAATCAACCCGGCCGCTCATCGCTCACACAAAGCAAGGAATTGGCGACGCAGGTCTGTCTCGCGCTCGGGAATCCTGGACCTCATGGACTCAGGACGTGTTGCTCCATGCTGGAATCGCCGTTTGGGGAACACCGGCATGTCAACTCCCGTCACAGCTCGAACTCCGCGTCCGACAATTTCGCCCTTCAGCGCGTAGAGTCTCTCTTCCGACATCTCGGTAAGTGTCTGAAACGGGATGCCTTCAGCCACTTCAACCACGCTCGGCCGCGTGAAGGGACTAAAATTCATGAATCCAAATCGCCGTGCCGTGGCGTATGTCCGAGTGTAGCTTCTGCTCAACCCGCCGCTGTACGTGAGTGAATGTTTCATCCGACCCACGCCCCAACCTTCATGGTACAGCATCAGATTGCTGACAACACTGCGAATGGTAAGTTCCGGATTCTCATGGATGGGGTAATCCTTGAGGTTTTCGTCGCCGCCTTCGCCATCAATCACGTAACGCCAGTCCGGATACCGCCTGCGGATGCCGCGGAAAAGTGCAAGTGCCATCGAACCCGCCTCGATGTCCAAGGGCTTGTAATCTTCCACCACCCGGATTGTCTCGGCAACGTCAAGTTCGCTAAGACTTGCTTCGATTGGTTCGAGATAGAAGGCCATGCCGATCCTCTCGAGAAAGCGTTTCGCTTGTTCGAGGTCCGGTCCATCGCCAAACGTCAGCGTAAATGCTTTCAATCTCGCCGGGCTCATCCCCAACTTGCGCAAAACATGTTCTGTGACGACAAACACCGCGCCGCTGTCGATCCCACCAGAAAAGCAAACACCAACAGGTTCTGAAGTCGGCAGGCTCATCAGCCAATCTGCAATTTCGTTCGCCACAGCTCCAATGTACCTGCGTCCGATTTCATCGAGGTCGGCAGGCAAGGAATTCCGCTTTGGCGTGAAGAACCGGGTGTAGGTTGGTTCCGGATCAGGGCAACCCACGAGTTGAATTTGAACAACGTAATGAGCCGGTACCATGCGAGTGTAGCTTGGATGAAATTGATCGCCAAGCCCCGCTTTCTCGAGCCACGCCCGAATCGCATCGATCCGGTCCGAAACAATCAGTGCAGGCCCGTCGCCCCGCTTGGCAAGAAAATATCGCATCGGCCTGTCCAACGACCTTGCCATTCGCACTTCGGTTCCGCGCCTTGCGATAAGCGCAAACGACCCTTTGATTCCAAGCACGGACTCGGGCGAATCGGCGAACAGCCTTTGCCGCGCCTCTTCAGCGGTCATGTTAAGAATTCTGTTCTGGGTGGGATCGAGCAGATCGATCACTTGTCCAACATAGGTCTGCATGGCCATCGTCACAAAACGCTGAAGTAATCCTGTCCTACCTTCCTCCTATCTTCAAGCTTTTACATATCGTGTCTGTCACTCTATTTGCTGCGCGCCCAAAATATCGTGTCTGTCACTCTATTTGCTGCGCGCCCAAAATATCGTGTCTGTCACTCTATTTGTTGCGCCGCGCTGGACCCCCGTCAACCCCTCCCAACAACCCCCGGAAACTTCACGCATGACGCCACAATGCCCGCCCAGCCCGGTCCAACCCAGCCACCACAATATCGTGTCTGTCACTCTATTGGTCCCGCCCGCACAAAACCCCCGCTAATCCCTTTCAACGATCCTCGAAAACTTCACCTCTGACGCGACAATGCCTGTTCAGCCGGCATGAACACTCCTCCCACTGCGCATCTCACCCCTAATCACCACGCCAACCAAGCCGGCAATGACAACTTGCGAAAACATTCCCCCATCGCCGAACTCCTTCACCAGGCCTTCGGCATCCCTCAACTCCAGTCTCTTAAAACGTCCCTGCCTCCTTTTCCTCGACTTACTCCTCCCGGCCCCTTTACTCGATCGCTCTCACCTTCAGATCACGCAACACATATATCTCTCCCAACAACATCCCAGGAATCTTCCTCGCTCCACTCTTCCGCTTCGGACCAAACAGCGGCCGATGTCTCATGAACACCTCCTCAACAAACGCCCTGCTCCCCAACG
>JAAYVR010000225.1 GCA_012517065.1 Verrucomicrobiota bacterium
CCGCAGCCCGCCTGCTGGTAAGCCAACCAGCAGGCCCTTACGGTGCCCGATTTTCCGCCCGTTCTGCAACAAAGACCTGAGTGTTTCACAGAGCGCTCCAGTCACAAACCTCATACTCTCACGGATATCCAAGGCCTGTTATTGTACTGATCCCATGGGGTGTAACTGTGGGTCTGTTTCGTGAATCTGGGCGGGGAATGCGATATGGGGACAGACATGTTGTTTGGGCATAGAAACAAAGCGGCAGCAAGCTGCCGCACTCCAAACGCTTCGCGCTTGCCAACGCCCACTGCGTCCGCGGCAGCGCGTGAGAAACCATAGGGATCAGCGCGCTCACCCTTGCGACGGAGTCGCAGAGCATATTTTCCCAGGCCAGCGTGGCTGAGGGTCCGGGTAGTGCAAGAGGCGGGGGCGTTGCCCGTCAGGCGACTTTGGTTCCGGCTGCGCCGGGCTGGGATATAGGCGGGCTAAGGCTCGATATGTTGTCAGCACTCACGGCTGACCATAGATGCGGGACGTTGCTTGCTTGGGATCTGAATCCGCTTGACACATCCGTTTGCTGCTGTGAGTCTTCGGTGCGTATTGCGCAAAGGTTAATCGGACGGTGCATTGCACTGGTCAGTTTGAAGCAAGGATCAAACATATGGCTAAAACACCTCGAAGAACTCGCCGGTCAAATCGAATTCAGAAAGCACTCGCAACTGTAGGCGTTGCGGTTCTTGTTTCGACTGCTTTACCCCGGGCAGTCGGAGCGGATTCGTACGATTTTAACTCGGGCAACGACAATGGTTGGCAACGTTACTCGCTTCCTGCGATGTGGGCGGCCACATTCGCGTTTCCGGACGATGGCATGGGCGGAAAGGCTTACCGGATATATGCTCCGCCCACGGGTGACGATCCGTTCGGGTTGGGGAATGCGCGTGGGGGAAGCTTTCTTCCGACAGTGTACACGGGCCGGTTTTATATGGGAGCAGACTTTTTGGCATGGAATGCAAACTGGGAACAGGAAGCCGGCCTTTTGTTTTACCTGCAGGACGTTGGACTTGGCACTTCGGACGGCTATGCGGCGACATACTCGTCTGGATACAAACGGCTTTACATCAGCGCTGTGAACGATGAGCGGCCAACGACAGTGGCCGAAGTAGGCAACGGCAACCTCGTCCTTGACCCGTCGCGTCGTTACCGGTTGGTTGCAAGCAGCCACGACGGCTACACGTTGCTGTTTCAGTTGTTTGATCTGGCTGAACCCAACAGCCCGGTGATGTCCGCGGTTGGAATGGATGGTTCGTATTACAGCGGTTATTGCGGGTTTCTAGTTTTCCAGCAGAGGTACCCGTCGGCCACGGACGGCGCTGAGGCAACATTTGACAATTACGTTGCCAAAGTGCCTGCCGCCGGCGAAATGCCCGCAACCGTCACAGATTTGCTGCCCGCGCCAGAGGGTAAAGCCAGAGAGTTTTATCCGAAGATTAGCGTTTCAATACTGGACCGCGACACAAGTGTTGACCCGGCATCGATCAAGTTCTTTCTTGATGGCCAACTGATTCCGAACAGCTCGCTGACAATCGAGCCGGCGTTGGTGAAAGCGAGCAATCCAGCCAATATGGCGAGGGATTTCAGCGGTGCGACCGCAAGTTATGACATCACTACTTTGTTGCCGTGGGGAAGCAAACACACAAGCGCCGTTGTTTTCGCGGACAACACCGGAAAGTTATACACGAACACGTGGATGTGGACGTCTGCGTATCCGCTGCTGCCCGCTACACAAAGCCTTCCAATAGGCAGCCTTGGCGTCAGAGGCTTCGATTTCCGTACGGTCCAAAGCGAGAACGGCGGAGTCAACCTCGCAAACAGCCTTGCTCGCGCGAGACTGCAGTTGGCTGTTCCGCCTCAGATTCCGATTGACCGCAGCGCGACAGGGATCGTTCAAGTTCTGGACTGGGACAAGAAGAATGAGCCGCCGAGCAATGTTCCGGGTTTGTGCGCCGGTAGTTACATAAACATTGCGGTCGAATGCCGCGCGTACCTCGAGTTGAAAGCAGGGACTTATCGTTTCCATATCGTCAGCGATGACAGGTCTGGATTGTATTCGGGGCTGGCGGACACCGCCGACATGCTTGTTTTGTGGGAAAACCCGGATTCAACTGCAAACGCAACTTTCGAGTTTGCAGTCGAAGCGGACGGGCTTTACCCGGTGCATCTGATTTGGGAAGAAACCGGGGGCGCAGCAAAACTGCAACTGTTCTCTGTTAACCCGGATGACCAGTCGGAAACCTTGATCAATGATCCAGCCAATCCTGCGGGCGTGATCAAGGCATGGTATCCGCTGGTCTGTTATTCGGCCGAATCAATAACCGGCCCATGGACCGTCGAGCGCACCGCTTCAAACACGGTCAAAACCGTGGATGTGACCAGTCCTGATTGTCCATCGACTGTTGTGGGATCGATGGTGACCGGCGGACGCTTCATCGCGCCTGTCTCGACGGCAACGCGTTTTTACCGAATCGAAGCCCCTCGGAAAGTCACGATCACCAAGTTTGAAAAAGGCAGCACCACGGTGCAGATAGACTACGTCCTGGAGTAACTAGTCGAGTCTGTTCCAAAGCGAGTAATATCGGGGTCTCTCGCATATCACCCCACTTCGGCGCCCATTCAGTTTGCGGACAGAGCAAAGTGAATGCGCGCCGCATGTGGTTATTTGCCTCCTGATTCCAATTCCGGGCGTAATCCCATTCGTCACCTGCAATTCTGCCGTCTTTGCCCCTACCTTTGGAAACTGAATGCGCTCCCCAACCGATTAGTACCGCCTGAGTCCACACGCCAGCCGACAAAATCCTGCGACGAAGGTCTCGGCGAGGACTGCACTGTTGTTGGAGGTGGCTTGCGCTTCGTCCCGCGCCTGAATCATCACGCAAATCCGTTCAGGCTGCAGCAAGCGGATGCGCCCCCCAGATTGACACGACACCGCACGAGGATTAGTTGCGTCGAGGACTGTTGTTCTCAGGATTCTCCCCGGGATGTGGAGCGCACTGGTGACACACTACTCCGACACAGGACCCAATTTGCCACGACGCCTTGCCAACACCCTTGCCCCGTTTGACTCCCGGAGCGTGTTGTGCAATTTTACCCCCAAATAGAGGGACAGACACTCTATTTGGGCGCCCCGGCGTTCTGGCCCGGACCCGCCCAACCAGTCGGCCAATGGGAGGCACGGCTGCGTGCCTGTCGCTCTGTTGCAAGGAGAAGAACAATACAAATCAAGGAGGTTGTAATGAGACTGCCCAGAATCAAACTTCAGGCAGGTGATAAAGGAAGGTGGGAAACTGAGTTTTGGGGCTGCACTGATGTTGAAGATCAGGCACATAACAGACGGAGTGGCGTTGGGGAGCAGGGCGTTTGTCGAGGAGGTGTTTATGAGGCATCGGCCCCTGTTTGGCC
>JAAYVR010000226.1 GCA_012517065.1 Verrucomicrobiota bacterium
GGCTGGTACCCGGACCAGTATGTGAAAATGATTGCTCATCACACAGTGGCTCACCAGCTCGATACCGCAGAACCGGCACAGCCGCTTGATCAATCCCTCGAGCTTGTATTTGCACAGTTGATCCAGCAGGTGCTCCTTGCCGACGATTCTGGACATGCAGTGATACAGAACAGTTTTACCCTGAAGTTTGATTCTGGGCAGTCTCATTACAACCTCCTTGATTTGTATTGTTGTTCTCCTTGCAACAGAGCGACAGGCACGCAGCCGAGCCTCCCATTGGCCGACTGGTTGGGCGGGTCCGGGTCGGAACCCCGGGCGCCCAAATACCGTGTCTGTCCCTCTATTTGGGGGTAAAATCGCACAACACGCTCAGCGAGTCAAACGGGGCCAGGGTGTTGGCCAGGCGTCGTGGTGAAGTGGGGCGCTTTATCGGGGTAGTGTGTCACCATTGCGCTATAGCTCCCAAAGAATCCAAGAACAACAGCGATGCAATCCGCGGTGCGTTAATCTTGTGCGGATGCGCAAAGTGGCGGAGCGCCCACCCCTCTTTATTCTGGTGACCAGAGTGTATTTCAGGCTCGATGTTGAAGCACCTATATGAAAAGTTGACCAAAATGCTCGAGATTTGGATTTGCAGGCGACTCCAGCCTGGAAGTCTCATCGGAATCAAGCTTTGGGTGTCCTTGGGTGGTGACCCGGTAAGACTGCCGGGTTAGGTTCACTCCGGTTAGATTTCTGTGCTCGGTGGGAAATGTCTGTTCTTATTCTTGGTCTCGGCTCATCCTCTTTCGCGTTGCGATGCAGAAAAGCATAATGGTGATACTCGCCGGGGTGCTGGGATTTGGCGCAGACGCATTCTCGGCAGAGCCAGCTCTGTTGGTGTTGGGTGCAGAGGACAAAGCTGTATATGGGGAACCGGTGTCAGTCAGTGTTCCCAGTGTGCATGGATACACATACGAGGTGCTGTTGAACGGCCAGCCGATCCCGACAGACATTACGAACCTCGTCGCCACTGCGGATTACTACGAAATCAGTGTCAGTCGAACCAACATCCTGACCGGCGCGGTCACGAACCGGCTGGTGCGATTCATTGTCCGTGGCCAAGGCCGGGGCGATACGGAAAACGGACTGCCCACATGGACGCCGTACCCGGTCGTAAACTCGAGCTCAGCGGAGTTGGCGGGGGCCCACCTCGACATCATCGTTCCAGAAGCATATCCTGCAGATCTGGAGCTGCCTGTTGTTGTCTGGATCAAAAACGATGAGAACAAAGTTCTCCGCGTGAACGCGGTTCTTGACGTGGGAGGCCGGACGCAAATGCAGTTGCGGCGGGGCGTCGGCTCTGGGTTCCTCAATTCCAATCATGCTGCTGGCCGATTGAACCTGCCTTTTCGCATTCCTGGACTGGAAACGAATATTGTTCTGGATGCCGAGCAAGGGATTGAATGGACACCGTGCGCGGGACTGCTTGCGGGCGAGGTCATTTGGGGCGCAGGAGCGCGCATAGCTGTTACAAACAACCTCACCGTGCAGCAAGGATCAAGATTGATCATTAACGAAGGGGCGGTTGTCCGTCTCAGCGGCGGGGCGAACATAACGAATCATGGTCAAATACTCATTTCAGGCACGAGCCGGCGACCGGTCGTTTTCGCGCCAGAAAAATGGAGTGAACCGTGGGGTGGTTTCTTTTGCGACGCTGTTGGATCGGAAATGGTGGCGAACGGCGCGGTTTTTCTGCGAAGCGGCGCCGGACAAAGCGGATATCCCGGACACAGGCACGAGCAACCATTGTTCTTCTTGGACAATCACGCGCGAGTTTTTCTGACGAACTGCGCGGCGTTGCACCTTGCAGGTCAGTTTTTTCACTCGAACGATCGCGGGGTTCCGTATGCGGAGTTTACAATGGTGCGATGCCTGATCCAGCGGTGCACCACAGGCGGCGAATTCAACGGATGCTCGTTGAGGTTTTTGGAATCCGCATTCATTGAAGTACCTGTGGCGGACGGCGATTACGGTCCAGTGGCTGACAGCGACTACGACGGTTTTTACCTGAACGCGGGTGTGCATGAGTTGCGTGACAGTTTGATCGGCTGGGTCAAAGATGACTGCATCGACGCCGGGTCCGGCGGCGGGCCGGCAAACGTAATCGTGTCGAATTGCTGGATAGAAGCAGCGTATCACGAAGGATGCGCATGGTCGGGAGGCAATCGCGTCATCACCAATGAACACCTTGTTGTTGTCAACTGTGGCCAGGGAATTGAGTGCGGATGGAGCAGTGGCGACACCGAAACCCCGAATGTATTCGCGGAGGACTGTTTGGTGGTGGGCAACGCGATCGGCGCAAGATTTGGTGACAATTACACGTGGAACTACTACGGCCTGCTGCGCGCCACCAATTGCCTGTTCATCCACAATTACCGCGATGTTTGGGGAATGACATGGAACAACTGGCTCTACGGTGTCAACAGCCGCAACGGCTCGAATGCAATGGTCGTGGAAGGCAACATTTTGACAAGACCGGACCCGCACCACCCGAACAACGATTCATGGCAGCCTGAGCGCGACGCGTGGCGGTTGACACGCTGGATGTCCACTTCGGCAACAGCGCCGGTAGGCGTCGCTCTTGTCACATGGACAAACGTGTTCCACATGACCAACCTGCTCGACGGCGTGCCGGTTGGACTGAGTTCGTTTACCACCATGCCCGTGAGCGTCGAATGCCAATTCGAGGACTCGGACGGCAATCTGCTCGCTTCCATTCCACTCTCGTTTGCGCCGGGCGAGACTCTAAAGCGAGTGCTTCCAACCGGGTTTGATCTGCGAGGGTTCACGCAAATCAGATTGACTCTTGCAAACCCGCATAACGGGGAATTGACCGGCTTAACAAACGTGGTTTTCGTCGGTTCAGTGCTGCCAAGCGAGGTTTGCCTTGCGGTCACAACAAACCTGATTCAAGCCCATCGCTTGACTGAGGGGACGTTTCTTGCATTGAGCTCGCCCGCGACAGTCCCGGTGGCCTTGGACTATGTTTACGATTCATCGGGTGTGGTGTTGCAGAGCGGCACCGTGGAATTCGCTCCATTTGAAACCTTGCAGCGGCTGTTCCTGACAAATGTCGATTGGGCGAGCCATACGGACATTCGCCTGGCTGTTGGGAGCCCTGTGAACGCCGTGCTTGTCGGATTTACCAACATCGTTTTCACGAATCCACCCCCGGCAATGTACATTGCAATCGGTGAAACCCAAAGCACCTTAGGACAGTTGGCACAGGGCATCCCGATTGAGCTGACAAGGCCGGCACCGCCAGGGGTGAGTGTGGATTTCAAAATTACAGGCAATCGCGGTGTCATAACCAACGGGACGATCTCATTCCCAGTTGGAGCTGCTTCTGAGACAATATCAATCCCGGAATCGGAAACTACTGCACACGATATTGTCCTCCTCAGCTTGTCCAATTCTCAGGTTTACCCCATCAGCGGGCAATCGGAGGTCTGGTTCGTGCGCATGTTGCCTGAACCCACTGCGCAACTTGTGACATTCAACTCGGTTTGGCGTTACCTCGACACTGGCGGAAGTCCGGGTCTTGATTGGCGAAACCTTGAATACGACGATTCCTCATGGCCTGTAGGCGCAGCTCAACTCGGGTTCGGCGACACACCGCGAGATGAAGCCACGTTGATCAACCGGGTCGGCACAAACGGCCAAAACACTATAACCTTCTACTTTCGAAAAGAGTTCTTTGTCCAGAATCCGGCCTTGTTCACGAATCTTCACCTCGAGTTGTTGCGCGACGACGGCGGGGTTGTGTACCTCAACGGCGCAGAGGTGTATCGAAGCCCGACATTGCCTCCACCGCCCACCGTTATTACGGCCAGTACACTCGCAAATGCGAAGGGTTCAAGCGCGCCACCTGACAACACGGTGGACAAAACAGACGTCAGCCCCGGCGTCCTCCGTGGCGGAACGAATCTTCTAGCCGTTGAAATCCACAAATACAGTTCTGACAGCTCCGATATCAGCTTCGACCTTGCGTTGACGGGTCAGCCAACGCCCGCACCGCAGGCACCAGTAATTTACTCGGGGACATTCGACGGCCGGTTTGCGGTCGCGTGGAGCGGGCGAGACTGCCTGTTGTTGGAATCGACCAATCTGAACGCTGGAACATGGAGCATCGTGACGAACTGCAGCCCTTTTGTCGTCAGGCCGTCCACGGATGAACGATTCTTCAAACTGCAACGATTCTCACCGTGACGAGTGCACCGCGGGCTGCAGCCACTCTGGGCTGGGCTTTGCGCGTCCTGAGAAATGCTGTGCTGCCCGATTTGTACGCAATGGGTTGAATCAGCCGCAGTTCGGCGGCCGACGTGCTTGCCGTGCGGGGGGGCTAATGCGTCATTGAACGTTTGGCGATAAAGCTCTGCCACGGAATATCAACTGCTTCGAAGAACCGGGTTTCGCGTGAGCGATATAGGTCTTGGTTCAGCTCAATGTCTTATGAAACCTTTTGACTGTAACTGACAGAGTGAAAACCCCCAGCAACGCAAGGGCCAGCACCTGTGGCCACAGAACGTCCAAACCAACGCCCTTAAGGAACACGCCTCGTATCACAACGAGGAAATGCCGAAGCGGGTTCAGCAATGTCAACCATTGGATTGGCTCCGGCATGTTTGCGATCGGGAACATGAAACCCGAAAGCATCATCGCGGGCATGAAAAAGAAGAAACCCGTCATCAACGCTTGCTGCTGAGTGCGGCTAACCGTCGAGATCAACAGCCCCACCCCAAGCGTGCTCAGCAGGAACATCGATGCGCCGAGCAGCAAACAGAGCGGATTCCCGCGAATCGGTATGCCGAACCAGAGTGTCCCCACGACGCTCACAACAATCACGTCAACGAAACTGATCAACGCAAAAGGTATTGTCTTCCCAAGGACAAACTCGCCCGGCCGAATCGGGGTGACAAGTATTTGTTCGATCGTTCCGAGTTCTTTTTCGCGCACAATGGCCATTGCGGTCAACAACAGGCTGATCAAAGTTACAATTGTCGCCATTACTCCCGGCACATAATAGTGCCGACTTTCGAGGTTCTCGTTGTGCCATGCGCGGGATTGCAGCTCGACCTTCAATAGGGGAGTCACGACTCCTTGCGTTCTGGCCAATCTGCTTTCCATCAACACCTGAGAATATCTGCGCACGATCTTGGACGCGTAACCGAGAATGATGCCCGCCGTATTCGAGTCGGCTCCGTCAACCAGCAGTTGCGCAGTTGCCGTCTGCCCCGAGTTGACCGCACGTCCAAAGCCAGCATTAATGCGCAGCACCGCCTGCGCACCTGCCGTATCCAAGATTTCTCGAATCCGATTCTCATGTTCCAAATAGCCTTTCACCTGGAAATGTCCGGAACAGACAAATCGGCTCACGAACTCCCGGCTTTCTGCGCTCTGATCCAGGTCCACCACTGCGAGTGCGATGTTTCGCACATCGGTATTTACCGCGTAACCAAACATCAGCAACTGAATAACCGGCACTCCAAAAATGATCATCCGCATCCGCTTGTCTCTCAGACTTTGCAGGAATTCCTTGAAAATCATGTGCCAAACACGTCTGGCAATCATCGTTGCGTACAAGTGTTCCTCAGAGTTTTCTTCTGAACGCTGCGTTTGCCAAAATGGCAACCAACGCGGCAAATATCGCGAGCAACAGTATCTCCAAGCCGAGCATTCTGACCCCAAGCCCCTTCAGATAAATGCCGCGCATGACGGAGACAAAATACCGCGCGGGCACGAGATATGTCACAGCCTGAAGTACCCAGGGCATGTTGCTTATTGAAAACATCAGCCCGGATAACAGAAACGAGGGTACAAATGTGACAACCATGGCGAGTTGGTTCGCCATCAGCTGGTTTTTTGCCACGATGCTGATGAGCAAACCAAGCCACAGGGTCCCAATCAGAAACACTGCCGCCACGCCAAACACCAGCAACGCATTGCCCCGGAGCGGGACTCTAAAAACAAATTCCCCCAACCCAACTGCCAGCGCCACGTCCAGCATTCCAATGAAAAAGTACGGAACCAGTTTACCCAACAACAACTCGCTCCCCCGAACCGGCGTCGCAATCAGTCGCTCCATGGTGCCGCGTTCCCATTCTCGCGCGACAGTCAACGATGTAAGCAATGCCGACAGTATCATCATTATCACCGCAATGAGGCCCGGCACAAGAAAGTGCCTTGATTTCATCGCCTCGTTGAACCATGCCCGCGCGCGCAGATCGACCGGAGGTTGCAATTGCGACCGGCCCTTTCTCTCGATCGCCTCCAACAGCCTGCGCTCTGAGAAGCTCTCGCAAACAGCTTCTGCGTAGCCGAGTGCAATCGTTGCTGCGTTGGCATCGCTTCCGTCCATTACCAACTGCACAGTCGTGTTACGCCCGGAATCCAGCCGCCTCGCAAAATCCTCCGGCACAACTACGGCCATCCACACCTCCCGCCTGTCAATCGCCTTTTCGAGCTCGGCGTAGTTGGAAGCGCACAGTCGCACCGAAAAGTATCTGCATCCGGCAAATCGGCTGATTAACTCCCTGCTGAGAACTGAATTGCTCCGGTCCAAGACTGCAATCGGAACGCTGTCCACATCAAGCGTGAGTGCATACCCGAACAAGACCAGCATCAGCATTGGCATTCCGATGGCCATGGCGAGACTCCGTGGGTCCCTGACCACATGCAGGAGCTCTTTGCGGGCAATGGCAATCAAGCGGCGAAGACTCATTGCAATGCGTTGTCTGCCGGCCGATCACGGTCTCGATGCCAAATCAGTGAAACAAACACGTCTTCCAAAGACGGTCTTGTTGGGCCAAGCTTCAGCGGCGGGAACCCATGTTCAACGAGCCGGGTCTTCAAGAGCGGTATGACCGCGGCCGGTTCAACTGTGAGCGCGTGAATAGTGTTACCGAAAACTCCCGCTTCATTCACCCCAGGTGTGTCTTGCACGACTGTCAGAGCGCTGGCGGGCAGGTCGCAAACCACTTCGATCACCGTGTCCCGAATAACATCGCGTTTAAGTGAACCTGGGCTGCTGCAGGCAATGAGCTCGCCACGGTAAACAAGAGCCAGCCGATGGCAGTACTCAGCCTCGTCCATGTAATGCGTCGTAACAAACACGGTTGTGCCAGCCTCTGCCAGTTCATATATCAAATCCCAAAACTGTCGGCGGCTTATTGGATCAATACCTGAGGTCGGTTCGTCCAGAAACACGATCATTGGTTCGTGCATCAGGGCGCAACCAAGAGCAAGCCGGCGCTTGAAACCCGCTGCCAAATCGACCGCAAGCGTGCGCCTGTGCTCACTCAAACCGGCGATCTTGATCGCCCAATCAATCCGATTTCGTCTCTTTACCGTGGGAATGTCGTATATGCCGCTGAAAAAACCGAGGTTCTCTTCAACTGTCAGATCGTCGTACAAAGAAAACCGCTGGCTCATGTATCCTATCTGCATCTTGGCCAAATCCGGCTGAGTTGAAACGTCGAATCCACCCACCTGGGCGGTGCCGCCGCTGGGCATCAGAAGACCGCACAGGAGCTTTACAATCGTGGATTTGCCAGCGCCATTCGGCCCGAGCAGACCAAACACTTCTCCTTTCGCAACCTCGAATGAAACATCGTTGACGGCGACAAAATCTCCAAACCGCCGCAACAGATTCGTTGCCTTGATGGCAATTACTGGAGACTCGTTTCTCATGCGCTCTTAAACGGAACCCGAACCGTGTCAGCGGCCTCTCGGATCAGCCTCGTCGGCCGGTTTCTGCTGTTCTTCCCGACGACCCTCTCCAAGCATGGCAACAAAGACGTCCTCGACCGAAGGCTCAACCTCACTGATCGACCCAAAAGAGACCCCTGCATCAGCCAAAGCGCGCTCGATTCTGTTTCTCAATTCCACGCCCATCGGCATCCAAACACGCACGTTTTCACCAACAAGACGAGCCCGGCAACCGGGCACAAGCTCTTGCACCACCACGGCCACATGCCGGGATTCGGATGATTGAATCTCGACGATTGCGCCCCGCGCGAAGTCCTTGACCGCAGATGGTGCTCCAATGGTCACTATCCGGCCGTTGTGCATCAGCGCGAGCCGACCGAATCTCTCGGCTTCATCCATGTATGCGGTTGACATGAGGATTGTCACTCCGCGCGCGAGGAGCGGCTGCAACAGACCCCAGAACTCATGCCGCGAAACAGGGTCCAGACCGTTCGTCGGTTCATCAAGGAGAAGCACTCGCGGGTCGTGCACCAAAGCGCAGACAAGCCCGAGCTTCTGTTTCATTCCGCCCGAAAGATGGCCGGCGAGCCGCTTTTTGAACGGTGTCAGCCGAGCGAATTCAAGAAGCCGATCAATTTGTTTTGACCGGCTACTCCGGCATACTCCGTAAATGTCAGCGTAAAACTCGGCGTTTTCCAACACCGTCAGATCATCGTACAGCCCCACAGTTTGCCCCATGTACCCGATCTGCTGCCTGATTGCGTCGCTTTCCCGCACAACGTGATGGCCAAGAACCCATGCATCGCCGGAGGTGGGTTCCATTATCGAAGCCAAAAGCCGAATTGTCGTTGTCTTGCCCGAACCATCCGATCCGATCAAACCGAACAATTCGCCATCTTTAACAGCAAAGGTAAGCCCGTCCACAGCGATGGAACTCCGGAATCGCATCGAGAGCGACTGGGCGCAAATTGCCGCGCTGGTCGCAGGCATGCCAATGCTGGTTTTCATCTGCTTTCAATCGTTCGAGCGCTGTGTGGAACTGCCCGGCTGATTCGCAGCCTCAGTTGTCGGTCCGCTCGTGTCAATGATTCCATCTGCCGGCATACCTGGCTTCAGTTCGAGTCTCGGATTTGCCAGCCCAACTTTGATGCGGTAAACAAGCTTCACGCGCTCCTCGTGTGTCTGGACGTTTCTGGGAGTGAATTCCGCCACTGATGAAATAAATGTCACCCGCCCCTCGTAGGCCTTGTTCGGCCATGTGTCAGTCGTCACGATAACCCGCTGTCCCAACTTCACCCTGCCAAGGTCTGTCTCGTTTATGTAAGCGCGCAACCAAGGACGACTCAAATCCCCAACCGTGACCACCCCGGTCCCCGGTAACACGTACTCCCCACTCTGAACGTTCTCCGACAACACAATCCCTGACAGGGGAGAAACCAACGTCGCTTCTCGCAAACGCGTTTCCGCAAGAGCCAATCCGTGCTGTGCCTGCTCCAGCCGTGCCCGTGCCTGGTCGATCTGTTCCTGTCTCGGACCTTGCACAAGCAAGGCCAAACGCTCGCTCGCTTCGCGCACCTTGGCCGCAGCGCTCTTCCACGCTGCTTCTGCCAACTCATACTCGCGGTCAGTGGTTACGCCTTGTCGGTGCAGTTCCCGCTGCCGACTGTGCTCCAACCGCCATTTTTCTTCCTCCGCTTTCGCGAGCTCCAAAGCCGCCTCAGCCTGCGCGATTTCCTGCGGACGCGCGCCGGCTTCAAGCTCGGCCAGCATGGCCCTTGCAACTGACACTTCCGCTCGCCGCAAAGCGGCTTCCTGCTCGAATTCAGTGGGATCGAGTTGTGCAACAAGCTCGCCGTCTCGGACAAGGTCGCCTTCGCTCACCGCCCGGCGAACAAGGCGTCCGGCCACTTTAAAACTCAACTCCACTTCAGTTACCTCGATGTTGCCGGAAACACGCACCGCATCCCCATTGCTTCCGCCCAAATCCCTGCCATGCCGGTAGATGACAAACACGCCGATTCCGACGGCCAGCAGCAAGATCAAAACGCCGATTTGCTTCATGAAGCGCCGCGATTAGAGTTTCTTCCCTCACATCGTGCCATTCGATGTACCCTTGCCCTGCCGATTGTGCCGATGGCGCCGTCGAGGGTCAACAAACCACTTGCCATTATCCACGGTGCCATGCCCGCTTCGTTTCGCGCCTGTTCTCACAAGTGCAGCCCGGGTCTTGACTAAGCCGCAAAACTTGCGCAGCCTTGTGGCGAAATTGAAAGTAAGCTGGTCCAGGCAGGAACAAACAACCAGAGGACTTATGCCGATTTACGAATTTGGATGTCCGAAGTGCAAAGTGATATTCAACTTCCTTTCAAAGCGGGTTAATCCCGAGGGAAGTCCACGTTGCCCAAAGTGCGGCAACCCCAAGCTGGTCAAGCAGGTCAGCAGGTTCGCCACGCTTCGCGGTGTGCCGGAGCCAAAAGCAAAAGACTCCGACTTCGGCGGAGACGACCCCGGCCCCGATATGGACGATCCGCGCGTCATGCGTGCAATGGCGGAGTTGGAACGGGACATGGAGCACATGGACGAAAACAACCCCAAGCACATGGCACACATGATGAAAAAAATCAAAGACATCCTCCCCCCGGGCACCATGCCAAAAGAAATGGATATTGCAATCCGCCGCCTCGAAAAAGGCGAAGACCCGGAGAAAATCGAGGAAGACATGGGCGATGTTCTCGGAGAAGCCCTCGGCGGTCCCGAAGACGACGATTACGGCATGGGCGGTGGCTACACACACGACCCCGGGTTGTACGATTACTAGACCGAGAAGGCCCAGCCGGCCAACATCTCGAATAGACAGTTTTCACTCCGACCAATTCTCAGCCCCCCAATGTTTTCACCTTTGATAAAGCGGGGGGCGTTCGTTCTCGAAGGACTGAACGCCTTCTCCACCACGATCTACTTCAATTACATCTTTTTTCACATGCGCGACCAGTTTGGTTTCACCAATCTGGGTAACCTTTCTCTGTGCGCCATCAGCGGAGCTGTTTATTGCGTCACGGTGTGGTTGGCCGGAAAATTCGCGCAACGGCGAGGTTATTTCGTCGCTTTGCGACTGGGATTTCTTGTAATGGGACTCGCAATGTTCGTCGGCAGCGGGTTTCTTGGCCGTGTGGTGCAGACGCTGACCAGCCAGATTATCCTCTTGATCCTTTGGACGTTGGGCATGAGTTTTACATGGCCCGCACTTGAAGCGATCACCAGCGAAGGAGAACCGCCGGTCCGGCTCCAGAAAGCAATTGGCATATACAATGTTGTATGGTCCACAGCCGGCGCCGCCAGTTATTTCATCGGCGGAGCTCTGTACGAACGGCTCGGCACAAGCAGCATCTTCCTTGTGCCTGGCGCCATTCATATCGTTCAGTTCCTTATCCTTCGAGTTCTCGAACAGACACCAAAGACATCAATCAGCAATCAACTCATTCACAGCGAGACACACACCGGAGACAATCCCAACAAACAAACGAACCCACCCAGTACGCTCGCGAAGGTTTTTCTGCAGATGGCGTGGATCGCCAACCCGTTTGCATACATCGCGATGAACGCTCTAATACCGGTGATCCCGCGACTGGCGGAACGATTCGGTCTTGGGCCAATGATCGCTGGTTTCTTTTGTTCCACCTGGCTCTTTGCTCGATCGGCTTCTTTTGTCGCGCTGTGGCTGTGGCGAGGGTGGCATTACCGATTTCATTGGCTGATCGGGTCGTACCTGGCGATGTCTGTGTGTTTCCTCGCAATTCTGTTGGGGAAAAGCCTGTTGCTGTTGTTCTTGGCGCAACTGGTATTCGGATTCGCCGTAGGGCTTATCTATTATTCATCGCTGTACTACTCGATGGACGTCGGCGAAACAAAGGGTGAGCACGGCGGTTTTCACGAAGCTGCGATTGGCGCCGGCATATTTGCAGGACCGGCGGTCGGCGCCCTGTCTTTGAGGTTCTTTCCGTCGCAACCAAATCTCAATGCATGGGCAGTGGCAGTGCTGTTGCTCGGCGGCGCCGCCTGGATTCTGTCCCTGCGGCCCAGAATAAAGCCCACCCGCCCTCCAAATGGCTAGCCCGGAAATCTCACCGCTCACCCCCCCGGATTCGCCCGTGCCTTCACTCCGGTGAGATTTCCAGAGCCCGCATATTCCTTGGTTGCTTGAAGACACCCGTTCCGCAGACTGCTCAGGGTTGTAATATGCGGGCTAGTACGCACATTTCCCAGCCCGGCGCAGGCGGAACCAAAGCCGCCTCAAGGGCAACGCCCCCGGCTCTTGCACCACCCGGACCTTCAGTCACGCCGGGCTGGGCAATATGCCCTCCGACTCCGTCGCAAGGAAGAGCGCGCTGATCCCAATGGTTTCTCACGCGCTGCCGAGGATGCAGTGGGCGTTAGCAGGCGCGAAGCGCTTGGAGTGCGGCAGCTTCCTGCCGCTTTGTCGCTATGCCCAAACAACGTGTCTGTCCCCATATCGGCATCCGAGGGGTTCCTCCGCAGACTTCGGCAGCCGCCGATTGGAACAAGGGACAATGTGCGGGGCATGCCGCAATCAGGGGGCAAAACCCAAACTCCGAGCCTGGCACCTTATCCAGCTCACTGCCAAAGGCCGTACCATTGTGATCGCCTTACTGACGTCCAGAGAACCAGAACAGAGAAACTGAGCAAACTCGCGGCGTTAAAATCTTCGCGAATCCGAATGATTCTTGAATATACCAATGCAGCCCCGCGTGGCTGAGAGCACTCATCAGCGGGCGCAGGAGTCTGGGACTGCCCATCAAGGCCTTTGGGTTCCAGCTACGCCGGCCTGCGAAATATGCAGAACCCGGAAACCTCACCGTAGTGAAAGCACATGTGAATCCGAGCGGGTGGCTCGTGAGGTTTCAGGCCTCGAGACACGGGTGGTGGAGCTGACACCCTCGATCTAACACCGGGAGGAGATCAAAAAAAATTTGAAATAATTCCTTGACGTCCAAGCCGCAGAAGCGTAAAAATACGTCAGCTTTTTGATGCGGTATCAGTGTTGAGGGAAAAATCAGTGTATTGCTGGCTAACTATGAGCAAGAACCACATTAGATCCAGGGGAGTGCTGACCGCTCTTGCGGCATCCGCAGCGGCCTTCGTCGCCCAAGCACAATTGTCCGTTGTTTATGACAATACAGAGTACCTTGACCCGCCAAGGTATATCGGCTTCCTCGGCCAATCAGAGTTTGGCGATGAAGTCACGTTGTCCGGCCTTGGGTCGCACGATTATTTGGGAGTCACGTACTTCGAGCTTTCTTACACCACCCCAGCCGGTTTTGAGCCTGGCTCTGGCAAAGTGGGTTACCTCCACTTTTACGATTTGACCGGGCCGGGCAGAACTCCCGGAGCTGAGCTGATGTCGCCAGTGGCGTTCCAACTGAGCGCTCCTCCAGGAGAAATCCAGACGTTCATGTGGGAAACTTGGGATCCGGTTGTTGTGCCCCGCACGTTTGTGTGGACCGTGTCGTTCTCGGGCGTGGACGGCCAGGACGTCGGGCTCGATCTTGCCAACCCACCTTCCGTCGGCAGCAGCTACCAGGATTTCTGGGTCAAGGGCTCCGAAGGCTGGACGCTCCGCTTGATCGATAACGGCAATGTTCCCGCCAATTTTTACGCGCGGATTCTCGCTATACCTGAACCGACCACACTCCAACTGCTCGCAGTGGCTGGTGCGGTTGGTTTGTGGTTGTTGCGACGACGCTCCTAATCGCTAGCTACCTCTTTCAAGAAGGCGCAGGCTTGAAAAGCCTGCGCTTTTTTTTCTGACCAGCGCGCATATCCCATATGTTGAGTCCTCTGTGGAGCACATGTCTCGAAAAGGTTCAAATATGCGTGCTGCCTGAAATCGTACTGGGTTGAAGGTGTGCGTGTGTCTTGGCCGCATATTCCCTGATCCCTGGAATACGCCCGTTTCGCAGACTGCTCAGCGTATCTGATTATACTGAAAAGTCCTTCATAGTCGCGAAGCCTTTCAGGCTGCGAGTTTGATCAATTCCTCCGTGTCTGCTTCCCGAGCCGCCAGTAAGGCGGTCACAATGGTAAGGCTTTGACAGTGAGCTGGATAAGGTGACAGGCTCGCAGTTTGGGTTTTGCCCTCTGATTGCGGCGTGGCCCGCAAATTGCCCCTTGTTCCAATCGGCGGATACTGAAGTCTGCGGAGGAACCCCTCGGGTGCTGATATGGGGACAGACACGTTGTTTGGGCATAGCGACAAAGCGGCAGCAAGCTGCCGCACTCCAAGCGCTTCGCGCCTGCCAACGCCCACTGCATCCGCGGCAACGCGTGAGAAACCATTGGGATCAGCGCGCTCTTCCTTGCGACGGAGTCGCAGCATATACTTCGCAGACCGGCGTGGCAGACACTCCTTGTCAGGGGGCGCGGGAGCCGGGTCACTGCCGGTCAGGCAACTTTGGTTCCGGCTACGCCGGCCTGAGAAATATGCGAACCAAGGGCGGCCGGGGAGATTCCAAGGTTGCGCATCATTCCATCACACGCATGCCCGGTCTCATCCGGAGCCTTGCCAAACAGATCATTGGTTTATCCAGAGGAAACCCTCAGAGAAAGCGCCGGTGGTTATCCGATTGCCCCAGACGCGCCACCAGTTCCTTGATTCTTTGCGTTTGATTCTTGTTGGCGACGAGCACTGCGTCGTCTGTGCAAACAATCACTGAATCGCGAACACCGAGAATGGCAATTACCCCGCGCTGTTTTTTTCTGAAATCGAACACCAGGTTCCGTGCGGCATCCAGTTGCACAACATCACCCCTGACGCAGTTACCCGAATTGTCCGACGGGAAATGGCGGTGCAGAGCGTTCCACGACCCAACGTCGTCCCATGCAAAGTCCCCGGCAGCCACGACAACGTTTTGCGCCCGTTCCATGACGGCATAATCAATCGAGATCTTCCTGATGTTAGGATAATCCTGCTGCAAAACCTTGCTGAGTTTCGAGGTGCCAGCCGCGGTGAACCAACGGCGACAAGTCTCGGCCATCTCAGGCTGGTGCATCGAGAGCGCTTCAGCGATCGTCACAAACGAGAAAACAAACATCCCGGCGTTCCATCGGTAATCACCAGAAGCAACATATTGCGCTGCCAGTTCGGCATTTGGCTTTTCAACGAAACGCTCAGCTTTGTAAAAAGGCGTGCCGAGTCGTTTGGTCCCCGGCGGAGCCGGAAGGGGCGAACCCACACGAATGTAGCCGTACCCCGTTGCAGCCTCTGTCGGTGTAATACCAATGGTCACAATTACACGTCCGCGCCCAGCAACTGCATAGCAGTCTGCCAGCACTCTTTGAAACTTGCGCCGTTCGGGAATCACGTGATCAGCAGGAAGAAACGCGATTACGCCGTTAGCACAACGTGCTCCTGCAACCGCCGCCCCAAGCGTCACTGCAGCGCAAGTGTCCCTCCCGCATGGCTCGCCAATAATGTTGCTTCGTGGCAATTGAGGCAGTTGTTTCCTCACGGCGCTTTCCTGATCAACATTTGTTATCACCAGAATGTTTTCCCGCGGCACCAGCGGCAGAACGCGGTCAACCGTCTCCTGAAGGAATGAACCCTTCCCAAAAAGACTCAACAGTTGTTTGGGTTGTTTTTGGCGGCTTAGCGGCCAGAACCGCTCGCCCTTTCCGCCCGCAAGTATGACAGCAAAACGAGTCTTTGATTCCATCCCGGGTTTCATGTCTTGCGAATCGCATTTAGAAGTGAACCGACGAATTCCCGCACCTTGCTGACGGCATCGGGGTTGGTCGCGTGTGTCTCCACCAATCGCACCACTGCACTCCCGACAACCACGGCGTCCGCATGAGCAGCAACGGCCCGCGCCTGCTCCGGATTCGAGATTCCAAAACCAACCGCAATCGGAAGGTCAGTGTGCCGCCGCACAGATGCAACAAGCCGGGGAACGTCTTGTGAAACCTTGTCTTGAACCCCGGTGACGCCCTCGCGCGACACGCAATAGATGAACCCGGTTGCCGTCCGCGCAATTCTAGCAATCCGATCCTCAGGCGTCGTCGGAGCAACCAAGTGTATCGCGCTCATCCCCACCTCCCGCATAAGCCGTAAGTAATCGCCACCTTCTTCGGGCGGAAGATCCAGCACTAGCAGCCCATCAACACCCGCAGAAGCGGCTTCGCGAACAAACTCTGCAACACCCCGCCGGTGCATTAGATTGTAGTAGATGTAAAGTACCACCGGAATCTCGGAAACCGACCTTATCGCGCGCACAGTCTCAAGCACGCGCAATGGTGTTGTTCCCGACGCGAGGCCACGCTGGGCCGAGAGCTGATTCACAGGTCCATCGGCGAGCGGGTCGCTGAACGGGACGCCCAGTTCAAGAACATCAACGCCAATGTCGCTGAACGCCTCGGCCAATTTGCACGTGGTCCCCAAATCGGGGTCGCCAGCGCCGATGTATATCACGAGCCCTTTTGAATTCTGGGCACGCAACTCATCGAACCGTTTCGTGATTCGGTTCATGCGCACCAAGATGCCAAAATTCACCTGCAAACGTCCAGCCCGGCCAGAATTCAATTCCCAAACACTGCGCGATCTGATAAACAAAACCCGTGTCGATGCCCGCTCGACAAGGCGAAAGAGTGTTCCGCGGAGTACCAGTCTCAGCAGGTCTGTGTCGCGGCAAGATATTCGTGTTGCCTCCGAAAGAAGACAAGGAACACCCGCGCTACACAATCTCAGAAGATGAAGTGCCCGAGGAAATCGAGCGTTTCCGCCAAGCTCTCACTCGCACCCGCGACCAGATACATTCAATAAAGCAACGTGTCCAAGCCGCCATGGGCGCCAGTGACGCTGCCATCTTCGACGCCCAATTGGCAGTCTTGGATGATCCCATGCTCGTTGACAGGGTCATAGACACAATCAAATCCCAAAAAATCAACGCTGAATTCGCGTTCGCCGGGGTCAGTGGACGTTACGTGGCCATACTCAACGAGCTTGAAGACGACCGAATGCGCGAGCGCGCTGCAGATATGCGCGATGTGACCACTCGCATAATGCACAATCTGCTCAGCCACGAAGACCCGCCGGATCTTTCCAAAATCACCGAGCAATGCATCCTTGTCGCCTATGATCTAACACCTTCCCAGACCGCTCTGCTGGACAAGAAACTCGTCCTCGGCTTCGCGACCGACCAGGGAAGCCAGACGTCCCATTCGGCCATCCTTGCAAGGTCACTTGAACTGCCCGCTGTCACGGGCCTCCGAGACGCAAGCCTCAGACTTAAGTCAGGCGAATATGCCCTACTGGACGGTTTCAACGGGCTGTTGATCGTCAACCCTACCGATCAAACCCTATTCCAGTACGGCCAGTTGGCACAAAAGCGACTCGCAATCAAAGAAGCACTCCGCGAAATCCGCGATCTTCCGGCTGTCACCATCGACGGTTTCCGCGTCACACTCTCCGCCAACGTCGAACAGCCAAATGAAACCGAAGAAGTCCTAAAGCACGGTGCAGAAGGAATCGGACTTTTCCGCACCGAATACCTTTTTCTTGACCGTGGCACGCTTCCAAACGAAGACGAGCAGTATCAAGCTTATCGCAGGGTCGCCGAAGCCCTCAAACCGCAACCGGTAATCATCCGAACTTTGGACCTCGGTGGTGACAAGTTCCTCGCCCACCTCAAGGCTCCGACAGAACACAATCCGTTCATGGGCTGGCGAGCCATTCGCATTTGTCTGCAAGAAAAAGACCTCTTCCGTGCCCAGCTCCGCGCCATCCTCCGCGCAAGCGTCGTCGGGAACGTCAAGATGATGTACCCCATGATATCAAGCCTCGACGAATTGCTCGAAGCCAATGCGATGGTCGCCGAGTGCATGGAGGAGTTGCAATCCAAAGGAATCCCGTTCAACCCGGATATTGAAATCGGGATCATGATCGAAATACCGGCGGCAGTCATAATTGCCGATTCCCTTGCGAAACATGCCAGGTTCTTCAGCATCGGCACAAACGACCTCATTCAGTACTCCTTGGCCGTGGACCGAATGAACCCAAAGATTGCTCACCTCTATGAGCCAACGCATCCAGCCGTCCTGAAACTCATCAAGGCGACCGTGGACGCCGCTCACAACAATGGCATCTGGGTGGGCGTCTGCGGCGAAATGGCGGCTGATCCCGTCCTCGTCCCCTTGCTGCTTGGCCTTGGCGTTGACGAGCTCAGCGCAGCCCCGGCACTTGTGCCCGCAGTGAAATTCACAGTCCGCCGACTCAAGCTGAGCGAGGCGCGCGCATTGGCCCAGTTCGCTCTCGAAAGCAATCACGGCGCAGAAGTGCTCAAACGCGCCGAAGAGCTTGCACACACCGTGGCCCCTACGCTCTGGGAGAATTCCAACAAGTTCAAACGATGAAACTCATAGTGCTCGCAGCCGGGTTCGCAACCCGCCTCTACCCGCTAACACTGAAAGTCCCCAAGGCTCTCCTCCCAATCGGTCCCGTCAAGGACTCCTCTGAAAAGCTCCTGATCGATCACGTCCTCGACGCGGCAAGCGGTATCACCGGGATCGACCAAATCCACATCGTTGCAAACGCGCTCTTCTTCGACCAATTCGTTGCATGGACAAAACACCGGCAGACCAATCAAAACAGCCCCCCAATTGACCTAGTCAACGACGGAGCCACCGATGAAAACAAACGACTCGGCGCCGTCGGCGATCTCCAGTTCGTCATCAATGAACGCAACATTGACGATGACATTGCGGTAATCGCGGGTGATAACCTGTTCAGCCAGCCCCTGACAGGGTTCGGTGAATACTGCAGAAGCAAAAACGCACCGGTTGTGGGTGTCTATGACGTCGGCGATCTCCGCCATGTGTCAAAATACAGCGAAGTCAGAAATGAAACCGACGGTCTAATCACGTTCTTCGAGGAAAAACCGCCCAAACCAAACACAACGCTCGTCGCAATAGCACTCTATTACTACCCGCGGCATGCACTCCCGCTCATAAAAGAATACCTCGACGCGGGGAACAACCCCGACCATTCAGGCCGGCTCATTCAATGGCTTTACTCACGTGCCAGGTGTTACGCGTGGCCAGTGCCCGGAACATGGCTGGACGTCGGGTCGCCGGAAACGTTCGAAGCAGCTCGCCGAATGTTCGGTTGCGAAAATTCCTTGTCATCAACCAACCGCAATCTTTAGTTTCTTCGCCATGCAAGTATCATTCTACGGACACGTAAGACAGTACCAAAACATAAAGTCGGAAATTGATGCCAACATTCATGAGGTGCTCATGAGCGGCCAGTACGTCATGGGCCCAATGCTCAAACGATTCGAGGCTGAGTTGGCGCGTTACCACGGAACAAAGTACGCAATCGGTGTAGGCAATGGCACCGACGCGATCTGGCTCGCGCTCATGGCTCTCGGAATTGGGCCGGGCGACGAGGTCATTACCCACCCAAACACGTTCTTCGCCACAGCAGAAGCAATCTGGATCGCAGGCGCAACGGCTGTGTTCGTCGATTGTTGCCCGAAAACCAAATGCATCTGCCCGGCCAACATCGAGGCTGCCATCACGCCAAAAACAAAAGCCATCGTGCCCGTTCACCTGTACGGCCAGTGCGCCGACATGAACGCTATCTGGCAAATAGCCGCCAAACACAAACTCCACGTCATCGAGGACAACGCCCAGGCCATCGGCGCGCATGGGCCCGGCTTCCGCATCTGCGACCGCAGCGATGCCGCAACCACCAGCTTCATTATTCAAAAGAATCTCGGCACTTTCGGCGATAGCGGCGCCGTCGTCACAAACAATCCCGACATCGACGCGCGAATCCGCAAACTGCGCAACCATGGCTCGGACAAACGCAACGTTCACAGCTTTGGTTTCAACAGCCGGCTTGACGACCTCCATGCCGGAATCCTCAGCGCCAAACTCAAACACATAGACGAATGGAACGATCAACGCCGTAAATGGGCCGCAAGGTACTCGGCCGGACTCAAAGATTGCCGGACAATCGATCTGCCAGTCGAACTGCCGGGCTACCGCCACGTATATCATCTCTACGTCATTGAAACCAAGAAACCCGAGTGGCGCGACATGCTGCTCGATCATCTGGTTAAAGCTGGCATTGACGCAAAAACGCATTACTCGATCGCAATCCACAAACAGGCCGGTTACCCGTGGGGCAAGAATGCGCGAATCGTTGGCCCACTCACCAACGCCGAAGCCAACGCCGCTTGCTGCATCAGCTTGCCAATGTACCCCGAACTGCTCCCGCAGGAAGTCGATTACGTGATCGAGAAGGTTAGGGAATGGGACGCAAAGTTCGCGGCTGAGGCACCGGAAGGCAAGGGCATCGCTCAGCGCGGCAAAACCTGCCCGTCTTGCTCCAAAGCCTGATATGACGGCACCAGCGGCAAAACAGACCGCTCGCTGACCTAACCTGCCCGGTGTCATTTCCCGGGCTCAATCTTCCCACCATGGAAGTCTGTCGGGATCCCCCCGGCAGACTTCCTTTGCATTACAGGGCGGCCCGCCGGCCATCAACGCGCCAGTATCCCGCTTGGCCGAGAATCCAGACCGCAGCCGCATATAAATCGTCCACCACCAATGCGTCTCTGAGCCGCTCACGAAATGCTTTCTCAACCTCCGCACCGTATCCGGTCCGCACCAATATCGACCGCGCAACGCCGGCGTTCCATCCACACTCGATATCTGTCAGTTTGTCCCCGATCATGTAACTTGACTTCAGATCGATCCCAAACTCGTCTCTGGCATCAAACAAGAACTGCGGGGAAGGTTTTCGACCGCGGCTTGGCTGGTCAGGTGCTTCTGGAGCAAAATAGATTCGCTCGAACCGCACCCCGTCACCGGCAAGCACTTCCTCGATGTGCCGGTTCACACGGTCCATGTCCTCAACTGTGTAATAACCTCGGCCGATCCCGGACTGATTGGTTACAACAAACAGCTTGTAGCCCGTGTCAGATAACATCCGAAGCGACCGACCAGTCCACGGGAAAATCACGATGTCCTCCACCCTTGATACATACCCGCGGTCCTCGATTAAAACCCCGTCCCGGTCGAGAAAGACGGCAGCAGCGGTTTGCTCCAATCCACCCGCAGGCAGCTCGATCGCCAAATTCGAGATTCCGGTGCCGCCGTCGGTTTTCATCTCTTGCGTGACGCAACGGTTCCGGATTCTTCCAGCCGCGTTGGTTCGCGGTCGAAGCTCTCCAACAACTGCTCGGGTGTCACCGCAGCAGTTCCAAGCTTGCCCACCACAACCCCCGCTGCGTGGTTCGACAGTATTGCAGCCTCAAGCGGCGACGCGCCCGACACAATCGCAGCCGTAAATGAAGCAATCACAGTGTCGCCCGCACCCGACACATCAAAAACCTCCCGCGCCACTGTCGGCACGTGAATGGGAACCTGCTCTCGCTGGCAGAGCAACATCCCGTGTTCGCCAAGTGTCACCAGCAACAGAGCCGGATTGAGACTCGCCATAATTCGAGCCGCCACATCTCGCAAGAGCGGGTCCGATGCTGAAGCGCCGACCCGGGCGTCAACCGATCTCGCCAATTCAACCGCCTCTTGCCGATTCGGCGTGATCAGCGAAAGCCTCGACAGATTCAATCGCCGCGCCGGTTTCGGATCCAGACTCAACCAGATGCCACGCGCACGGCAGCGTGCCCGGACCTCGTCAAGCAACCACTGCGTGATCACACCCTTGCCGTAATCGCTTACAATCACTCCATCGGCTTTGTCCAACTGTTCTTCCAGAGCGCACAAAATCGCCTTGCTTGTCACCGGGTCCAACTCCTCCCGCGTTTCACGGTCAAGCCGGGTGACCTGTTGTCTCTGAGCTATGATCCGCGTCTTGATGCTCGTGGGCCGGCCCCTGTGCTCGACAAGCCCTTCGCAGTCCACGCCGCTCTGAACAAGCAGTTTCCTGAGACGCCGGCCGCTCTCGTCGCGGCCAATCACGCTGAACAACGCCGTTGGCACGCGGAGGGTTGTGAGGTTTCTCGCCACATTTGCGGCTCCCCCGGGCATGTAACTCTCGTGATCAAACTCAACAACCGGCACGGGCGCTTCGGGCGAAATCCGTTGCACCCGCCCCCAAACAAACTGGTCAAGCACACTGTCGCCCACCACCAGAATTCGCCGTCGCTGAGCAACCCGCAACAGTTGCCGCACACGCGCCACTGGCAGCGTACTCAAACCATGCTTTTCTTTTTTCATTGTGAGAAAAATCAACTGCCGTCACTCCAGAAAAGCGGTCAATGGACTCGTCGCACTTGCGGTGTCCTGTACTGCAGGCAGTCCGCATTCGAAAGCGACCCGGCCAGCCTCAACGGCGGCCTTGAAAGCCATCGCCATCCGCCGTGGATCATTCGCTACTGCAATCGCTGTGTTCACCAACACGGCGTCAGCCCCCATTTCCATCGCTTCAGCAGCATGACTCGGCGCGCCCAGACCAGCATCAACCACAACCGGTACCCCGGCCTGCTCGATTATGATCCTGAGCTGATCCCGCGTCTGAAGCCCTCGATTTGACCCAATCGGCGATCCAAGAGGCATCACCGCTGCTGTTCCCACCTCCTCGAGCCTCTTTGCCAATACCGGGTCAGCATTGATGTACGGCAATACTGTGAACCCTTCCTTGACCAGCTCCGCCGCAGCCGCCAGCGTTTCGATCGGATCAGGCAGCAAATAGCGCGGGTCGGGATGAATCTCCAGTTTGACCCAGCGCGGCAACCCCGCCGCCGCCGCAAGCCGCGCCAAACGCACAGCCTCGCGCGCGTTCATTGCCCCGCTCGTGTTTGGCAGGACCAAATAACGCGCCGGATCGATGTACTCCAAAATGTTCGCAAAAGGATCCCGCTGGCCGCTCAAATCCGCCCGACGCAACGCTACTGTGACCATTTCCGCCCCGCTCGCTTCCAAAGCTTCGCGCATGGTTTCGGGCGAGGCAAACTTGCCCGTTCCCAAGATCAGCCTCGAACGGAATTCACGACCTGCAACTACCCATGGTGACGAGTTCATCGACATCGGCATTATCGTACTTCGACATTGGCTGCCTGTCGAGGAAGGGTCAGTGGGGATCCGGTCTCGCCGGTGGAGCCAGACTTCAGCTCTGCTGGTGCAACGCAGCTCCTCTGTCCATCCGCCAGTGTGTGTCAGGTTGAGCGCAACGGTGACACACTACCCCGATAGAGGACCGACCTCACCACGCAGCCCTGCCAACGTCCTGGCCCCGTTTGACTCCCGGAGTCTGTTGTGCGATTTTATCCACAAATAGAGGGACAGACACGTTATTTGGGCACCCGCGGTTCTGACCCGGACCCGCCCAACCAGTCGGCCAATGGGAGGCACGGCTGCGAGTCTGTCGCCCTGTTGCAAGGAGAAGAACAATACAAATCAAGGAGGTTGTAATGAGACTGCCCAGAATCAAACTTCGGACAGGTGATAAAGGAAGGTGGGAAACTGAGTTTTGCGGCTGCTCTGATGTTGAAGATCAGGCACATAACAGACGGAGTGGCGTTGGGGAGCAGGGCATTTGTTGAGGATGTGTTCATGAGGCATCGGCCCCTGTTTGGTCCGAAGCGGAAGAGTGGAGCGAGGAAGATTCCTGGGATGTTGTTGGGAGAGATATATGTGCTGCGTGACTTGAAGGTGAGAGCGATCGAGTAAGGGGGCTGGGAGGAGTAAGTCGAGGAAAAGGGAGCAGGGACGTTTTGAGAGATTGGAGTTGTGGGATGCCGAAGGCTTGGTGAAGGAGTTCGGCGACGGGGGATTATTTTCACGTGCTGTCATTGCCGGCTTGGTGGGCTTGGTGATTAGGGCGAGATCAGCAGTGGGACGGGCGTTCAAGCCGGCTGAATGGGGAGTGTAGCGTCAGAGGCAAAGTTTTCGGGGACTGTTTTGAGGGCTGGGTGAGGGTTTGGCGGTGGCTGAACAAATAGAGGGACAGACACGATATTGTGGCGGCCGGGTTGGACCGGGCTGGGCGGGCATCGTGGCAGCCTGACTGAAGTTTCCGAGGAGGGGTTGAGGGCGGATTGGAGTTCGCGAGGCAAATAGAGTGACAGACACGATATCTCGCCGGGATCATTCAGTTGCGCCTGGGCAGCGCTGCGTTTGCTCGGAAATGTGGAAAGATTCTGTTCCGAGGACGGCCTGCAGCGCTTTGGCTTGCAGATGATCGATGTAAGGTTCTATTAATACCAAAACGGAACGATCATGGAATACTTACTCTGTGCCGTTGCAGGAATAATCGTCGGCTGCCTCATCGGATGGTTGTTTGCATACACCCGCATCACAAGGTCCTTCACCGCAAGAACCGACGAATCAGAACGCCGCGCTGCCGCCGCCGAAGCCCGCGCGTCCGCACTCGAAGGAACACTTTCGGAACTCCGGTCCCAGAACCAGAAAGTATCGGACGAACTCGCAAAGCTCAGAGAAGAACTGGCCGACCAAAACATCGCACGGACAAAGGCCGAGACTCAACTCGCAGAAACCTTGCAACGACTCGAGGAGGAGAAGAACCTTCTTGCCGAGGCCAGATCAAAACTCACAGACGCTTTCAAGGCAGTTGCAGGAGACACCCTCAACAACACCACGACGGCGTTTCTCCAACTTGCAACCGAAACACTCAACAAAGTGCTCGCAGACGCTCGCGGCGATCTTGGCAAACGTCAGGAAGCCATCCAGGGGATGGTCAAACCGCTTTCAGAATCACTCGCGAAGTTCGAACTGCATGTGCAAAGAATCGAAAAGGAGCGACAAGAAGCGTATTCCGGGCTTGCGGAACATCTGAAGATGCTCAATACCAGTTACCAACAGTTGCAGAAAGAAACCGCAAATCTCGTCACCGCACTCCGCAAACCACAGGTGCGCGGCCGCTGGGGCGAAATCACCCTTCGCCGGGTCGTGGAACTGGCAGGGATGTCCGAACATTGCGATTTCGCAGAACAGGTAACTGCCAGCACCGACGAAGGCCGCCTTCGGCCTGACCTCGTTGTCCGATTGCCTGCTGGACGCGAAATCGTCGTGGACGCCAAGGTCTCGCTCGATGCCTATCTTGACGCGACAGCAGCCGAGTCGGAGGAAGACCGCAAAAAAGCACTTTCGAGACATGCAGCACAGGTCCGCACACACATGAATTCGCTCGCCGACAAACGGTACTGGGCGCAGTTCACCAAAGCGCCAGAGTTCGTTGTAATGTTTATCCCTGGCGAATCGTTCTTCGGCGCCGCCGTCGATGCCGACCATCACCTAATCGAGGATGGTCTGGAGCAACGAGTTGTTCTGGCCACGCCGACTACTTTGATCGCCCTCCTGCGCGCGGTGGCTTACGGATGGAGACAGGAACAGATCGCTGCCAACGCCCGTGAAATCAGCGACCTTGGAAAGCAGCTCTACGACCGGATGCGAACCCTTGCGGAACACATTGGTGCCATCGGAAATGGCCTCGAAAAAGCAAACACCGCCTATAACAAAGCCGTCGGATCGTTCGAAACCCGTGTGCTGCCAGCCGCCCGCAAGTTCAAGGATCTCGGCGCTGCAACAGGCGAGGAAATACCTGTCCTATCCTCCGTTGAGACAATGCCCCGCGCCCTAACGGCTCCGGAAAACAATATCTGATCAAACAGCTCGCAGCGTCGCGTTTTGCTTACCGTTCGACGCTCCAGTTGTCACTCGAACTTAGGTTAGAGTCCCGCCTCGAATTGACTCAAAAAGAATGTTACCGTGGGAGGGGTGAAAAGGGTTGAGGAAACCATTCGTTGACTCAAAAAGGGTGTTACCGAGCGATGGACACCAAAATGAGTCAACTGACACGTCAGGAACTGCTGGCCAAGCGGCGGGAGTCCCGCA
>JAAYVR010000227.1 GCA_012517065.1 Verrucomicrobiota bacterium
ATGCTCCTTGCCGACGATCCTGGACATGCAGTGATACAGAACGGTTTTACCCTGAAGTTTGATTCTGGGCAGTCTCATTAGAACCTCCTTGATTTGTATTGTTGTTCTCCTTGCAACAGAGCGACAGGCTCGCAGCCGTGCCTCCCATTGGCCGACTGGTTGGGCGGGTCCGGGTCAGAACCCTGGGCGCCCAAATAACGTGTCTGTCCCTCTATTTGGGGGTAAAATCGCACAACACGCTCCGGGAGTCAAACGGGGCCAAGGTGTTGGCGAGGCGTCGTGGTGTAGTGGGGGCTATCTCGGGGTAGTGTGTCACCATCCCGATCCAGCTCCCGGGGAAACTCCGAGAACACCAGCCCTTCAAACCATAAGTTCAAGCCACAAGCTGTTGTGCAGCGTTGCGATACAGGAGTGTTCGTTGTGAGGAGTGGCCTGTTCACTTCTTGCCTGGAATGCCACCAAAGCGGTAATCCATCTTGCGAGCCGTTTCGTGTCAAAAAGATCCTCTTGCTAGGCTCTGTATGTAGAGCCAGCAGTTCGCCAGTTTCTGCACGGGTGCAAAGTGAATGTACCCCGGGAAAAGGTATAAGGTGCCAGGCTCGAAGTTCCGATTTTTTCGCGCCACGGACAGCGCGCCCTGTTCTTCATGAAAGCTTGGAGGAGATATGTGGCCCAGTCTCGGGCATCAGCGAAAGCGCGTCATTGATTGCTGCACCGATTCAGCCGCAGCTTTTGCGCGATAGAACCTCGCCCCGTAGTCGGATGCTTTCTGGTCAACGAACGTGACCATGCCAGAAACCGGCGCCCGGACAATTGCAATGGTTGTCCACTCGATCAGATTCGTGGACGCCTCGATCTCGTACAACCCGAATGGCACGCCTCGGATGGTTCCGTGGAAGAAGTCGCCGTCGAGAACACATTGTGCGAACAGATTGGCCGTATGCTCTGAAAGCGGCTCCTTTGGGGCTGTCCACGGCTCAACAGTCCACAGGCTGCCGTCGGTGCGCTTGTCCGTAAACAGGCCCGCCCCTGTTGTGCCTGATCTTTTCCCTGCGCGATCCCACCAGACCTGCCCGCCCGCTGCAGTGAACGACATGCCGTTTACAGTTTTTCCTTCAAGGCCGACGGTTCTTGCCGGCACACGCAATCTCACCCATTTCCCCGCCGGCGGCAGTATTCCGATATACACTTTGGACGTCGCGTGGCCTTCGCCATACTTGAACAGGTCTTCACCCCAATAAGCGCGGTGTTCCCATGATGCGCCGTTCCGCCACTGCAACATTATCATTTGCGGCGGCGCATAAGGATCCAAGTAAACGTAGCAGAACAGCTCGTCGCCGGAGTTGACGGTCATCGGTTGGATGGGCTGCCCCGAATAATATGCGAAATAATGCGAGCGCACGGTGCCGGGCGCAGCCCATTTCGACTTATTGAGGAACGCACCGGAGACCGGCCCGGGCTCCTCGGTGGTCCAAATCCAATCATCACCGGTGCTGGCCATTCTTGTTGCCCCGGCTGGCAAATCATCATCGACCCACACCCAATCGTCTGTGGGGAGGTAGGGTTGTGCGGCCACAGGTTGCTTACCGGCATGTCCCCACCACGCCTGTCCCCCGTAAAGTGAGAATGCCATCCCAGCAACAGCCCGGTTTTCGAGAGCCACCAACGAGGCGGGCACTTCGAGCCGCACCCATTGACCTGTTGGCGGCAAAGGCCCTGCGTAGCATCTGTCAGGTGGAGCGTCCTTGCCCCATGGGAACCTGTTCTCGCCCCAGTAGGCGCGATGGTTCCACAAACCGTCGTTCCATTGCAACATGACCATCTGGGGCGGGTTCGCCGCATCCAAATAAACATAGGCGAACAGCTTGTCTCCGGGATTAACCGTTTCTGGTGAAGTGCCGAGAAACAGGTGATGGTGATATTGTCGAGGCAAACTGGCTTGGAGGGACAGCGGCGATTTGTGGCTCAACTCGCCCACAATGGGTGAAGGCGTTTCTGTCCACTCCCAGCCAGCCTCATTAAAAGCGTCTGTTTTTGCGCCCGCGGGCAATTTGTCTGCCAACCAAACAACATCTTCCTCGAGCAAGGCCGAGCTCTTGCCAGCGTGATCCCACGCAACTTCTCCGCCGTATCGATCAAACGACATTCCTCGCACAAGCTTGCCTTCCAAACCGACAAGTCTTGCCGGGACTTCGAGCCGAACCCATTTTCCGCCCGGCGGCACAGGTCCCATGTAACAACGCTCGGGAGGACCGTCCGCACCGTACGGAAACAGGTTTTCGCCCCAGTAAGCCCTGTGGCCCCACGGACTGTTCGTGGCCCCGTCGTTCCATTGCAGCATGATCATCCGAGGCGCGTTGGTGGGGTTGATATAGACGTATGCCATCAGATGATCACCGCGGTCAACCTGCAGAGCATCTTTCGCGTTCGTGAAGAAATGACCTCGCAACCCTGTCGCAGACGGCGAGACGTGCGCTTTGTTTCCCGAGAAAGGCTCCGGATTCGAACTCACCCATGTCCATGTCTCGCCCGTGTAACTTTGGCCGACTGCTCCGGAAGGCAAAGAATCGCTCACCCAAACATGGTCGCTGCTCGGGATTGCTTTTCCGGTGTTATCCCAGCACGCCTTACCGCCGTACACGGTGAACGCCACACCCGTGACCTGCCGGTTTTCCAACCCCACCACACTGGCCGGAACCGAAAGCCGCACCCATTGTCCTCGCGCAGGCAGTGAACCAATCCGCACCTTGCTAGTGCGTTCGCCCTTGGTCCAAGTGTTCGGAAACTTGTCTTCGCCCCAGTAAGCCCGGTGTTCCCAAGACCCATCCCACCACTGAACCATGATCATTTTCGGAGGCGAGGCGCGATCGAGGTGGACATAGGTGAACAGCGAATCGTCGGGATTGATCTGCCATCCCGGTTTTCCGACCGAGACGAAGTGCGTGCTCATCTCGCCGGACGGCGCTGAAACATGCGCGCGCGTTCCGAAATACGGGGCGGGGTTTGCGTTCGTCCATATCCATGCATCAGCCCAGAATGCTTCTGTCTTTGAATTGTCCGGGACATCGTCTCCGACCCATACCTGGTCTCGAGCTGGCGCTGTTTTGGCGAGATGATCCCAGGCAGCTTCGCCGTCATGCACATTGAAAGAAACCCCGTTCACGTCCTTGTCTTCAAGCTCGACGAGCCTCGCCGGGACTTCGAGTCGAACCCATTGTCCTGTCGGCGGGAGACCGCCAATTCTAACTTTGCTCGCGGGTTCGCCCTTGGTCCATTCCCTTGGGAACAGGTCTTCGCCCCAGTAAGCCCTGTGTTCCCAAGAAATCCCTTCGCGCCATTGCACCATAATCATTCTCGGTCTGGCGGACGGATTCAGATACACGTACACGACAAGTGAATCCCCGATTTTGACGTGAAACGGTCTTTTGGCACCGGCAAACCACCAGCTACGCAGGCCTGGCCCCTGTCTCACTCGCAATGCCAGACTGCCTGAGACTGGAACTGGGTCACGGTTAATCCATTCCCAAGTGCCGCTGGCGGCGTTCGAGGCGCATTCCGGCATGGAATCTTCCATGCACACGCGATCCGTTGTGCCAGCAACCAATGTGGCGGGCGCGTAGTAGATCACAAGGTTTGTCGTCGTTACGTTGCGGGCGGCGCTGTTGTCTCGTGCTGTCACTGTTATCGTGTTCGCACCCGGGACGAGATTCACGCTCTTGCTCCAAAAGACTGTTCCCGCGCCGGTTGTCACATCGTTGTTCGCGCGCTCCCCGTTGACCTCGACGGACCGAACCCCGTTGTCACCACCGCCAAAATCGCAGGCGGATCCAGCAAGGACAATCTCATCGCTGTCCACCAGTTGTCCATCCGCGTGACTGGTCACAGAAATGCTCGGACCAGTCGTGTCCGGCGGCGCATAGTTGATTGTCAGTCCGATGGTTGTCGCGTTGAGGTTCACACTATTGTCCAGCGCATTCACTGTGAGCGTGTTGCTGCCGGGATTGAGAGTTAAAGTCTTGCTCCAATTGGCCGTGCCCGAGCCGACCGCAGTATCGTTTGCTGCGCGTTCGCCGTTGACAGTGACAGACCGAATCCCGTTGTTGCCGCGGCCTGCGTCGGTCGCAGTGCCCAGCAGAGTTATCGTGCTCGTTGCGACGGTCTGGTCGTTGGTGTGGCTTATGATCGACACCACCGGCCCGGCGGTGTCAGGAATCGAATATTGTATCGTCAGTCTGACAACCGCAGTGTTTGTGTTCTGGCTGTTGTCGCATGCAACCACAGTGATGGTGTTCGCACCGGGGATTAAAGTAACACTCCTGCTCCAATACGCCGTGGAAGAACCGACCGCAGTGTCGTTGTTTGCTCGCAGTCCGTTGACCGTCACATATCGAATCCCACTGTTTCCGCGGCCTGAATCTGATGCCGTTCCGCGCAACATGATCGCGCTGGTGGTGACTGTTTGGCCGTCACTATGGCTGGTGACCGAGACGGCCGGTCCTGTCGTGTCAGCCGTATCCAAGACGGAAAGGCCGGTTTGCGGGGCAAAACTGTAGTGCGCACTCGGAGCAACTGTTCCGGTCTGGTTGCCTGATGATCTGCCGTTGACGCTGTTTGCCACGCCACGTTCAACTGTGTACTCAGCCAGCGGATCCGGCGCCTTGGCGTTCACCAGAAAGGTGTCATGAGCGAAGCCGATTGCGACTAATAGCAAGATCACGCATCCGTTTGCCCATGCAGAGTGCATTGACGTTTAGATGCCGAAATCCTGTCCGAGGTGTCAAGCGCACAGTCAGTGCGTGCAGTTGAGTCAATTCCGCTCGTTCGCGCCCACTACATACTATCCAGCCCGAAAACCTCACCTCCTGACCGGCCCAAGAGACCCCGGTGATTACATAGGACGCGGCCGGTTTGTCTCGCGCTCGAAAGCGTCACCGGCCGAACAGCAATACGAGCCCTCCAAGAACGACTCGATACCACCCGAACCCGACAAACGTATGCGTTTGTACAAAGCGCAACAGCCATTTGACTGAAATGAACGCTGTCACGGCTGCCACCAGAATCCCAACAGCAACCAGCCACCAGTCGATCGGGTACGGCGGCGGGGACTCGTGCGCGTCCATAAGTTCCTTGGCCGCGGCCGCTGTTAACGTCGGAATTCCAAGCATGAAAGAAAACTCGGTGGCCGGTGCTCGGCGAAGACCGAGCACCAGCGCCACCAGAATTGTTGCACCGGACCGCGACAGGCCGGGGAATATCGCAGCCAACAGTTGGCCTCCGGCGACGGCGAGAGCGATCGGCCACGTTACATTGTCATGGGTCGGCCGATGTTTGAGCCACGCTTCAACTGCCAAAAACAGAATTCCGCCAATCAGCGTCGCAAGCGCAACGGCAGTCACGCTCTCCTTGTTCAGCCGCCACCCGAACTTCTTCAGGCAATACCCCCCGACAACAGTGATCCCGAATGCAACAAGCAGCTTCGCGATGTAATCATGCGACTCGGGCTTGCGCCAATCGCGCGCGAGGTTGACCAGCCGTTTCCAGAAAATCAGAAGAACAGCCGCCACAGCACCGGGTTGGACAATAACCGTGAACAGCTCGTCTCTGAGGAATTGAGCGCCGGGGGGTAGCCAATGCTCCACCAGAAGCAGGTGGCCGGTCGAAGAAATTGGAAGGAACTCCGTAACCCCTTCGACCACACCCAATATAACCGCGGTCAACCAATCCGGCATCAATTGGCCTTACTCTTCGGTCCTCTTGACAGCAACCTTTGGCCCGACCTTCTGACCGATGTCAAGGAGAAGATTAAGGAACCATCGGGTGTCAATGTCGAACGGCTTGCCTCCTTTCACACGATCAAACTCGATCGCCCGGAGTTCGCCTTTGGCGTTTTCGTCTTCGCCAACGACTCCACTAACTCCGGCCAGTGCGCATTCGACAGCTTTTTCGCAGCAGCGCCGAATCAGTGCGAGGTCTTTAGCGTTTGGAGCTGCCGACCGGCAGAAATACCCGCTCTTTTGCACCAGCGTCTTCTGAGCCCCGATCATCGCGCCAAACTGCTTTCCAAACCACGCGCCGACATTAACCGCATCCAATTTGATGTGCCCGAACGGATCGCGCGGCAGTGTCTGGCCGCGGCTCTCGATTTCTGCGGCAATCGATTCAACCCCGGCGCCTTCTGACACGAATATGTTTACGCAATCGTGTTCGTCCATGACACGACGCAAGCGCTCGGCTTCGGACGCGATGTCAAACCCCATTTCGGGTACAAAGATTCCGTGCACCTCGCGCCGTTCCCGCGTCAGTCCAATGCTCGGAAGAAACTGTTTCCTGTTCAGCCTCGAGCGGTACACGCGGGCGGTGTAGGCTGTCAACCAACCGCAGTTCCGTCCCATGACCTCGTGAACAATTAACATTCGCGGGTTGGCGCTGTGTTCAGCGACGACGTTTTCGAAGAAACGCGCGCCTTGTTCGGCAGCGGTCCATGCCCCAAGGGTCTGGCGAATCGGATAAACGTCGTTGTCGATTGTCTTCGGAAGCCCAACAACCGTTAGATTGTACCCTTTCTTATTCTCTTTCAGGTACTTGGCCAAATCTGCCGCCGCGGTGTTGGTGTCGTCGCCACCAATCGTGTGCAGCACATCCACACCGTCTCTGATCAGTTGCTCTGCCGCAACATCCTGCGGGTTCTGCCCTTCCTTTATCAGCGACCGCTTGAGGCAATCCTCGACGTTGGTCAGTTTGACTCTGCTGTTCCCGATGGGACTTCCGCCGTAACCGTGTAGCACATGGGCGTTGGCACGCACCTCGGCATCGACGATGTACTTGTCCCCCAGCAACAAGCCTTTGTACCCGTCCTTGTAACAGATGATCTCCACGCCTTTCGCCACGCGGTCGTATGCTTCAATCAGAAATCCAATTGCCGACGAGAGGCAAGGCGCCAATCCACCTGCCGTCAATATTGCTACTTTCTGTACTGCCATCTTTTCGTATGTCCTCTCAAATAAGTGCCAAATAAGTACATTTGGCGCTCGGGCTGCCCCATTTCAATCGTCCGGGAAAACCCAAAGCGCCGACAGCGCTACCAGTACCGCAACCCGCCCGTCCTCGCAAGTCCAATTGCGATTGGCCATCCATCATGCTCTAGCCCAAATATTTCCCAACCCGGCGTAGCCGAAACCAAAGTCGCCTGGCGGGCAACGCCCCCGGCTTTTGCTCAACCCCGGACCTTCAGTCACGTCGGCCTGGGAAATATGCCCTGCGAATCCGTCGCTGCGAAAACCACTCTGATCAAGCTCCCACTGGAAGCGGCACTGCCAGAGTAACTCCCAACCACATCAAACTTCTCCGCCTAAAGGCGGGACTCCAACGGCCGCGGGCGTGAAAACGTTGCTGCGATAGTCCGGGCTTTCAGCCCTTGGATTGTTGAAGGTAATGTCGAGATGGCCCTTCTCGTGGGGTTTCACCCCACGCTGGTATGGACCGCGCCGTTGGCGCTTCGATGACCGACCAATACAACCACCTTGTCCATGGCAGCGTAGTTGATTGTTTCAGCCATGAACGCCTTTCACCGGAGTGAAGCTTTGGCTGTCTTGGGCTGGTCTGGCGGCGAGATTCCCGGGTCAGTAACGCCTTGCCCAACATTGGCCGCGCAGTCCATCGCTCTGCACTTTGACGTGAAGTGATCGGCGGGTCTATCCCTTCGTCCGCCGGTGGACCTTGTAAACTGCGGCTTGGTCAGTGCATTTGATGACCATCTCGTCAATGCACACGTGCGGTGGTCGTTCCGCAACCCAGACTATAGCTTCCGCAACATCTTCAGCTCTCAGCGGCTGCACACCCTCGTACACCTGCGCGGCGCGCTTCGCATCACCCTTGAACCGAACAAGCGAAAACTCGGTCTCGGCCATGCCGGGGTCGATCGTGGCCACACGAAGCCCCGTGCCACACAGTTCGAGCCTTAAAGCGCGAGTGATCTGCAGTTCGCCCGCTTTGGCAGCGCAATAGGCAGCGCCGCCTTCGTACGCAGTGCGGCCGGCGACAGAACCAATGTTTATGATAATGCCTCCGGGATAAGGCAGCATCAGAGACAGCGCGGCGCGAACCATGCGCAACACGCCAAGAACATTGGTCTGGAACATCGTCTCCCAATCAGAGTCCTTGCCTTCGGCCACGGGGTCCAGTCCAAGCGCGCCGCCGGCATTGTTCACAAGAACATCCAGGCGCGGTGTCACGCTCCTGACCCATTCGACGTATTCATTCACCGACGGTGTGGAAGCCACGTCGAGGAAATGGAAGACAGCTTGTGGCGATCCTTCTTTGCTTGCCTGTTCGGCCAGGGCAGCAAGGCGGTCAACCCTTCGAGCGCCCAAGAGCAACCTCGCCCCGCGTCGCGCAAACTCGATTGCCGCCGCTGCGCCAAATCCGCTTGAAGCGCCGGTTATCAACACCCACTTGTCAGTCAAAATCGATTTCATGGTCTCAACAGCCAGTGTGAGACGCTATAGAACCGAACAAAATGGTGCGCGATAGAGGACTTGAACCTCTGACCCCTTCCGTGTCAAGGAAGTGCTCTACCTCTGAGCTAACCGCGCACCGCGAAGGCGCGCGCATAGACTTTCAGCAGACGCGCGCCAGGAAACATTCTCGTTCTTTTCGCGCCCGATGCAAGCCGAATTTGCCGAGTCTGTGCTCCGCTGTTCTGTGAAGAATCTTTCCTCGCCGCCGATCTGCTGCGGCATTCATCTGCCAAGGGACGGCTTGTTTGTGCCGAAATTGTTGGTCGAAACCGATTCGCCGTACTTGATCAATTGGCGTTGTTCGATGAGCTGTAGTTCGCGTTTCAGCGACCGCAGCGTGCCGGTGTTTGCTTCAAGAAATGCCATGATTGCCAGCAATAACACCAGCACGACCACAACGGCGCTTCCGCCGTCGCTTCGGGTGCAGTCCGAGTTGTTTGCTCGAAGTTTCATTGGTTCTTGGCAGCACTTGGAACCGCGATGAAAGTGAACGCAGGCGTCTCGCGCACAGCTTTCATGACACTGGCGAACTCAAGTTCCCAACGCCATGCCGTCACCGTTCCCCAGTTGTCTTGATGAAAAGCGCATCGCTTGATTCCAGTGAGAAGCGGCTCGCTCAGGCCGTCTTTGCTCTTGATACGCACGATTTGGTTTGTTGAAAAAATGTAGGCTACTTCTTGGTCCCCTGACGGGATGCAAAACGCAATCCCGCCCTGGCCTTTTTCGACGCGTATGGCCCCCGCAGCCGAACGCACATCCGCACGCCATTGTTCACCGACGCGCAGCGCTCGTGTCATGTCCTCGGCATTGCTTCGCAGTCGTTTCGAGTGATCCAACGCGTTGTAAAACGCGGCGAGCGCTGCGCCTATGACGACCAACACAACGCCCAGATAGATCAGACACTCGATAAGCAGAATACCTCGTTCGGCGTGGCGTGCAGCGGGCATCCAAACGCCCCGCCGCGCCCCAACATCTGCTTTCTTGTTCAAGGTTTGCATTGTGTGCCCCTGACAAACTCAGCCAGTCGGCTATCTGCGGTTACAGAGCATCTCATGGTTTGACATTCAGACAACGGACAACCGGCCCACCAGAGTCCGGCTTTGCCGGCAACCACGACAGTTGCAAGCGCTCCCCGTCGAGCGTCAGCTCGAAACGACCAGCCGGAAGCCGGGAAACAGATTCAGCTCGCGGTGTATAGGCGTGCACACCCGACTGGAATTCGCGCCAGTAACCCGCCGCCAGCACTTCCATCTCGCCATCCACGATTTCCATCGCCACTGCTCGGTAATACAACGCGCGCGCCAGTTTTTGTTCTCCAAGAAACGAGAGCGACACCGGGAAAATCGCGAGCATCAAGATCGCCACTGCAATGAGCAGCTCGATAGTCAGTGATCCACGGTTTCCCCGCAGACAACGCTGCTGTTTGTGCACTTGGGTCACCATATGGGCGAATTCAAAATCGTAATGAGCATCGAGAACGCAAAAACGGCCAGCGCAGCAACAAACATCCCGTTCACAACGACAAGCCCTGACGTGATCACCTGCGCGGCAGTTTGTTCGAGTTGAAAAGCCCGAGCTGAAAGTGCTTCCTGCCACGACGCCAATGCTTCCGTGAACCGGCCATGCCCAAAAGCCGCATTCTCGAGCCGCCACCGGAATTCACCTGAGTCGTCCAAATGCTGAACCGCAACAGTCAGTTTTTCACCCGACTTCAGCGCAGCAACGACCTGTTCGGCTCTGTCATTGAAAACGCGGTTTGCCGTGCTCTCGGCCGCAAGCCGCACGGCCTCCTGCTCCGGCACGCCTGCGTCGAGTAACATGCCAAGCATGGCCGAAAAATCGCGTTGCATTCGCTTCCGACGCCACGGCACACGGTAAGCGATGCGATCGGCCATCCCCGGCACGAACTTGTTTATCCATGCGGCAACTCCAGGTCCGCCAAAGTACAGAACCGCTCCCAGGCAAAACACACCGAAAATCACGACCTGCGCACCGATGAGCAAATGTGGATGGTCACTGATCCAGACCAGATGCGCCGGAAACTCGATTTCCATGTCTTGCATGATCATCTTGAGCTTTGGCAGTACAAACACCATGAGCGTGCTGAACACCACAACCCACGCAGGACTCGCAATCAGCAACACCGCCACAAGGTAGTGTTGGCCTTGAAACACCTTGTTAACCGCGTCTTCAAGTTGCTGGCGGCACGCCCCAATGACCTTGCGAATGTCACCCAGTTCCTTGCCAACGCGAAGAGTCGCGACAATCTGCGGCGGCAGAAAACGCGGCACGCGTTCGAGCGCCGCCCCAAGGCTCAGCCCTGACTCGAGCCAGGCCGCGAGCATGTGAAATCTTATGCCGAGGAGCCGATCGCCGCTTGCTGCTGCCGACTGCACTGTTGCTTCGGGGTTCTGCCCGTTCCTGAGACCGATCTCAATCAGGTCGAGGAACAACCTTGCGCGTTCCTTTCTCCGGAGCGGCAGGCTGAAAAGGTAATAGACAACGTAAGCCAGCGCACCTTGGATGAGCAGCCAAAAGAACCAAACCACAATGTCAGCAATCGAGATTTGCATTTCGGCCTTTGATGATCATTCCGTCATCCGCCCAACATGTTGATAAACATAACCACCGAACGCCCCACCGACGCCGCCTGGAACAGAATCATCGATCCAAGAAAAAGCACCGCAACAGGCAACGCAGCGTACAAGAGCATCTCGGTCCGATGCTTCGCCCGTTCACCGAATATCTCTGCCGCATGGCCAAGCCCGTCTGCAATCGATTCGCCACTTTGCCCAACCAGCCATACAAACAATGGCGGAACTATTGCGCTTCCGGCGGCAAACTCTCCGAACTTTGCCTTCCCGGACGCCATTCGTTCCTGCCATCTATTCAGCTCACGTCCGAGCCTCGTGCTGCCCTCGAGCCGCGCAAGCAAGGACAGCGACCTGCCAAGGTCGTTCCCGCCAGCAACAAGAAGTTTCAATGTCGATGCCAACTGGCTCAGGCTCGATTCACGAAACCCGGGCAGCCGCCATCGGCACCAGTCCCGCCATGCAGGCAGCGAAATCGCCAGAAAAAAGAGCGCTGTTAGCAGCAGAATGAACAGCACCGGCAGACTCAGCACCGCCCATGGGCTTAGTCTTTCGATGGCGGGTCTGCCGTAACCCTCGAATACGTCGTAGAAACCGGCCTGGAATGTTCGCTGGCACACCGCCAAAAGCCATGCGAGCACGCCCGAAAGAACAAGGCAACTCACCAACACGATCCCGGGATACACCATCATTGCTTTGAGCTTGAGCCAGATGCTGTGCCGCTGGCGGTAATAGTCGGCCAACAAGATAAGTGTGGCGGGGAGGTTGTTCGCTTGTGCGCCAATCTGCACAACTTCGACGTAAAGCTGAGGCAGCCGCCGACGCGGCAGGGCATCGCTGAGTGGCACGCCGTTGGCGAGGTCTGAAGCGAGCGCTTCGAGTTCGGCTTTCAATCCACTGTCCCGCATGCTCGAGCACAATTGCCGAAGCGCACCTTCCAGCGGAACTCCGGTGTTGAGCATTCCAGCCAATTGCTGGTTGAAGAAACTGAATTCATCAAGGTTCATGGCCAAAAATCCGCTCGAATTCCTTACTATCTGACAAGCCACGCGCAATAACATCACGTGCGCACTGTTCGAGATTGGGTGCGGGGCTGACCTTTTCAGGGCCGTCGCTTCTCAAGACGCGTCGAAGCGCCGCATCCACCCGGACCCATTCAACCAACGGGATTCGCCCGCGGTATCCAGTGTTGACGCACTCCGCGCAACCGGCGCCTTTGCACTGATTGCACAGTTTCCGCATCAACCGCTGGTTGAGCACCATTTCGACCGATGTAATCACCGCGTACCGGTCGGCGCACATAACCATCAACCGCTCGAACACGCCCTTGCACGAACCGGCGTGCAACGTCGAAATCACAAGGTGGCCGGTCAACGCCGCACGAACCGCAAGGGTTGCCGTTTCATCGTCTCGCATCTCGCCAAGGACAAGCACCTGCGGGTCCTGGCGCAGCAGATGCCGTGCTGCCACCGCAAATGTCAAACCACGCGCTTCGTTGACCTCGGTCTGCATAAGGCCAGGTATGATCTGCTCGACCGGGTCTTCGATGGTTATGATGTGTCGCCCACCGAGATTCAGAATATACCGCAGACAGGCGTAAATGGTCGTTGTCTTGCCGCTGCCAGCAGGTCCCGTGAAGAGAATCAGTCCAGAGTCGCGTCGCAAAACTGACTCGAGCTCGGCCACAAGACCGTTGTCCAACCCCAGTTCGCTCAGTGAGCAGGCTGTTGGCTGCTGAAACAGCCGGATCACGATCTTTTCCCCCGTCACGGTTGGGTAAGTTGCCACACGCACATCATGCTGAAGGCCGCTGTCTGCACGATCGATTCTCCCGTCCTGCGGCAGTGACTCTTGGTAGGTCTTGAGTCGGGCAAGATACTTGATCCGGCCAAAAACGTGTGCCGCCACTTCCTCTGGCAGCTTCGTAATCGGTGTCATGACGCCGTCGAGCCGAAACGACACTTCCGCGCCGCTTGAAGTCATCTGGAGATGAATGTCGCTGGCACCGGCCTTTTCAGCCTGCGCCAGCAATTCAGCGACAATCTCTGGGGCAGAGGGTTGTGGTTTCACACGATCGATTTGACCAGACAACGATTGTCATGTCACGCACACGCACGACATCGAAGCCTAATCTGGAAACCCCGCCAACCAATCCCCGGATGAATGCATGCGTGCAATCCTTCGAGATTCCCGGGCCAAGTCCAAATCTTGGCCCTGTCTCGGCGAGGTCCTTGCCAAAGGCTAAATCGGGTCTATTTTCCAGCAATCAAGGTCGGTGGTGGGGCTTGATCTGTTTTCAGTTCGAATGAGTGTTCCTTGCATGGCGGTAGAACCGGGGCACGACACGACCGGTAGATTGAGCTGCATCGCGCGGTCGATGCCGGTTGCCCTCATTGCGGTGGGGACGTTGGTTTTGGGAAACCTCGCGTTGGGTGGGCAGGCGACGACCGCTGCAGAGCCAAGCCCCGTCTTTGCCGCCGGGCTGATTAGCGGGTTGGAACTTGCATGGACAACGGCGGTGCAGACAGTCCTGATCGCGGGGTTGATCTTCTTTTACATACGCGAACGTGCGCGCCACGCGTGTGAATCGGCTGAATTGGAACGCCGAGTTCGCACCGCAGTCGAGTTGATAGAACTCGAACGTAAAGAGAAACTTTTACTCGATGAGATCATCCACAAGATAAACACGGGCATTGGCCTTTCTGAAATCCTCGAGTTTGTGTTTGACTCGTTCCAGCCCTTGATTCCGTACGACAGGATCGGCTTTGCACTTATGGAGTCCGACGGAAGTGTGTTGCGGACTCACTGGTCAAGATCCTCGTCCGGAAGGATCAGACTTGGCGTGGGTTACTCGGCTCCGATTGCGAACAGCAGTTTGGATGGTGTGCTGCGCACAGGGGTCCCACGAATCCTCAATGACCTGCCCGGACATCTTGAGAAGAACCCGGCGTCAGAATCAACAAGGTTGATCGTGGCTGAAGGAATGCGATCAAGCCTGACCTGCCCACTCGTCGCCAATGGGAAGCCCATCGGGTTCCTGTTCTTCTCGAGCCGGGCGTTCGACGCCTACCGGCAGGTGCACGTCGAACGATTCATGCGCATTGCCCAAAGACTGTCGCTGATTGTCGAAAAAGGGCGGTGTTACGAGGAAACCGCCCGCACAAACGCAAGATTGGCCATGCTCATGGACGACATGCTCCCCCCGTCGATACATCAGCAGCTCGTTCCCGGGAAAGAAGAACTGCTGGCAGAGTCAATCGATGATGCGACCATTCTGTTTGCCGACCTTGTCGGGTTTTCAAGCTGGTCGTCTCAAATCCGTCCAGAACGGGTCGTCGGACTCCTCAACAAGCTATTCAGCAGCTTCGATCGTTTGGTCCGCCGTCATGGACTGTGCAAGATAGGAACGCAGGGCGACAGCTACCTTGTCCTTGGAGGCGCACCAATCCGCAGACCAAATCACCTCGAGTCAGCCGCCTCGCTTGCCATTGCCATGCAACGTGTGCTGGGAAATATCCGCCAAACCGAATCACTGCCTGTGACAGCAAGGATCGGAATTCATGTCGGTCACGTCGTGGCAGGCGTTATCGGCCGATTGGTTCATCGCTACGATGCATGGGGCGGAACGGTAAACATGGCCAGCCGGCTCGAGTCCACCGCCGACCCCGGCACAATCCAGGTAAGTGAACCTGTTTATGTCCGGCTGCGTGCCAGGTTCATCCTCGAGGAACGCGGTCTGGTGGAGCTCAAAGGTTTTGGCCCGCAACGAACTTACTGGCTTGTTGGGCGAAAAAAGCGCGAATGACTTGTTGGAATAGACTGAACTTTCAGCCCTTGAGTTCCGGAAGGTTATGCGAAGTGGCCATCCTCGTCGGGGTTCGCCCTACGCCGGAATAATCCGCGCCCTTGGCGCTCTGGCTACAGTTCAGTTCTTTTTGAACTTCCGCATGTAAGCCACAAGCTCTTTCACCTCGGCATCCGTCAGTCCTTGGGTCGGCTTCATAATCTGGCGCCCAGTCTTCTTGTCTTTGTAACCTTGCGTGATCGACTTCGCTATCGCTTCGTCACTGACACTTGCTTGGACCTTCGGATCAGTGTAATCCCGCGCGCCCAGCCTCTGGCCGGCTTTGGTCTTGCCACGCCCGTCTTCGCCATGGCACTTCGAGCAATGCTGTCGGTAATTGGCAGCAGCATCCGCGGAGTTGACCACGATCGGTGTGGCAAGCAAAAGGCCCAGTCCCAGTACAAATGCTTTGTTCATTGCCGCAACCCTCAAACTGTCGATGCTCATTCTTTGTAACAACCATTTCACAGCGCGGCGCTACTGCAATCAAATGATCTTGCCGAGCGCATGCACACGGAACCATCAATCGCGCTCCGCTGCACCGCGCTGTGTGGGGCGATACCGTCGCCGCGGCAAATATTGGGGACGGGGATCGAAGTTGTCGAAATCAAAAGCAGAACTTTCAACGCGCAACATTCAACTCACAACGTTCAACCTGTGTGCGGGTTGCCCGACCGAATGCCTTCATGCGCCCGCGGCGCGTTGGGAGTCACTCCGGCAGCGGTGTATCCAGTGGGGACTTGATCAGAGCGCTTTTCTTGGCAACGGAGTCGCAGCAGGTATTTCGCAGCCCGGCGTGGCTGCGAACCCGCATCAGGCAGCGCATGAGCCGTGGCAAAATGCCCGTCAGGCAACTTTGGTTCAGGCTACGCCGGTCTGAGAAGCATGCGGGTCAAAGCATCCGCGCCGCATCGAGATTCAGTGCCGACGGAGAACCAGTCTGTGCTCGATTCGCCGGGTTTGATGGTATTCAAGAGGCGGCAGGTCAGTGATGGTTGGCGACTCTGTTTCGCTGAGTATCTTTCGAGCCAGGCTTTGCAGTTCGGACCACCGATCCCAGTCAAGCTGCGGCGCATGCGCAATCTGTCTCAGCAAACTGCGCCACTCGATTATTGCGCGGTCGATGTCACCCGGCCCGAGCCAAATCGTGACCCACTCATGCTTTCGACCTGGGTCGCGGTGGACCGCTGCTACAACCTGTTCGGCGCCCGCACCGTACTTCGGAGGCAGACCGTTCTCCAAATAACCAGGTATTGTCTGCAAACCGTAAGCCTTGTGACATGCTATCGCAAGACGACCGCCGTACCGGTTTTCCTCGCCGGCGAACCTGAATCCAGCGTCAAGGTTCGCAAAATCATACACCATGTCCTCTATTGGATACTCGGTGTCTTCGAGAGCCGCCGCAATGGCCAGACCGTCGCTTTGAGAAAAAAAGCTCACAACGGCGCCACGACGCGTGGGAACACCAGCGGCATCTATAAGCCCCAGCCGCCGCCAGAGAACAGCCGTCCCCGTCGCAGGCGACAAATCCCTGCATTTGTCCACCAAATCGCATTTTGCACAGTCCGGCGGCAACACGGTCCTCTCCTGCGGTTTCCACAAGGCCACTCGGTACCGGTCCACGGGAACCTTGATTGTCAGTTCCGCAAGGCTCACCTGCGCCGAAATTCCCTTTGTGGACTCAACGATGCGGACCAGCGGCGTTCGCCGCTCTGCCAGACCTTTCTCCAACAACGGCACCAAACGGTCCCGCCACTGCTCAATTGTCACACGGCGACCGTTCCAATTTGTCAAACGCCTCACCCACTTCGCAATAAGCAGCTTGCCATCCTCGAGCCGCTCCGCCGCCGTCAACGCACGACCATAAATTCGCAGCCCGTCCTTTTCCTCGAGGACAACCAACGTTCCCGTGCCGGCCTTCTCGAGCGCAGACTGCTCAGACAACACAGGGCGAAGTCGAACCTCGCGTTCTGGTGCACGATTATCTTCCGCCTCCGGAAAAACCTCCGCTCCGGACGCACCATACGATGGAATGAACACCGAACCTAAAGCCACCTCTTCCAACGCCGCCACCGGTTCCCATTCACCATGGCTGTTCAGAAACTCGCGATATCGTTTTCGAACATGCCTTGCGCGTTCGGCGTCAGTCCCAAGCCCGCATGGCACAACAGGAGTCTTCAGTGATTCTTCCACACCGAGGTAAATGGGCTTTGTCGTGAAAAGCCGTTCTTGAGCCCGCACAGCAGCTAGAAACGGCGACTCGCCGTCTTGGGCTGCGGCGCGCATAAGGGATAGTAATGCGCCCCAATCCACCATCCCATTGCGCGTCAAATGCGCCGGATGCGCGTCCAGCAACCGCAACTCGTTTTCAGTGACAATCACATAACCGGTTTCGTCTATGCCGCGTCGGCCTGCTCTCCCGAACATCTGCAGGATTTCATCCGGGCGAAGCGGTTGCTCCACTTCGTCGCGCCGGTATGAATCGCCTGCCAGCGCCACCGACCGAAGAGAAAAGTTGATGCCAGCGGCCAATCCCATTGTCGCAACCACGACCCGAAGTTGCCCGGCTTTGGCGAGCGGTTCCACCACGCCCGCCCTCGCCCCGTAGCTCAACCCGCTGTGATGATAGGCAACGCGGCACTTGAGCATTTTGCCAAGGTGCTCCCCAACAAGCTGCTTTTGCGCCGGCGTCAAACGCAACGGATCCGGGCACGGCAAATAACGAGCGAGCTCTGCCGCAAGCGACTCCGCCGCCTGGCGCCGTGGCGCGAAAATCAGAATCGGCCCCAATCCCTCCGCCAATGCCTTCGCCACCAGCCTCGGCCAATAACCCCGAACCTCGCTCGGCACATGATAGCTGAGCTGGCTCGCATGCACCTCCTCGAGCGGAACGGGCCGTTCTTCATAACGGATGAGAATTGCGTTGCGCCCGATCCGCCTCAGCCACTTCACAATGTCTTGCGGGTTTTCAACGCTGCCGCTGAGAAGCAGGAGCTGAGTTCGCACCGGCGCCAATGCCAGCGCCAGCTCATAGTTCAAGCCGCGGTCCGGATCGGCAATCATCTGATACTCGTCAACCACGAGAAGGTCCGGGCCGTCGCCCCTGATCAAACGGTTCTTCTGCGTTTCCAGCGTCGCAACCAAAACCGGCGCATCGAGGTTCTCGGACAAATCCCCTGTGGCAATTCCAACGTTCCATCCACGCGCGCGCCATTCCGCCAGCTTGTCATTTGCAAGCGCACGGGTCGGCACGGTGTAAATGGCTTGCCCGCGGTTTCGACCTCCGTTGGACCACAATTCGAAAATCAACGTTTTGCCGGCGCCTGTCGGCGCCTGGACAACAACATCCTGGCCATTGCGCAGGGCGCTAACGGCCTGCTGCTGCCACAGGTCCGGCACAACGACCTTGTTTAGCTGCGAGGCCGACAGTTGTTCGGCAATCGTTTGCACGGGACAAAGATAACCGCAGTTTGTCATTCTGACATGGCAAAACTTCATCCCGTTCAAGGAGAGGTTGCCATGACTGCACAAATCCACCATCATGCCAATGCAACCTGTTATCATCGAAATGAATAAAATGCTGCTCCATCTGTTCGTCTCCGCCGCAGTCCTCACAGCGCCAGTCCTCAGCGCGCAACTGCCAAAGCTGCGTGTTAGTGAGAATCACCGATTCCTTGTAAGAGAAGACGGCAAACCGTTCTTCTGGCTGGGAGACACCGCGTGGGAGCTGTTCCACAGGCTCAACCGCGAGGAAGCCATTCAATACCTTGACAATCGCGCGCGGCTTGGATTCACCGTCGTTCAAGCTGTCGCCCTTGCCGAACTGGACGGACTCAACGCGCCAAACCCTTACGGCCATCGTCCACTTATCGATAACGATCCCACACGACCCGATGTGAAAGACGGACCGGAAAATGATTACTGGGATCATGTTGATTTCATCGTCCGCGAGGCAAACAAACGCGGCATCTACATCGGGTTCCTCCCCACATGGGGAGATAAATGGAACAAGAAATGGGGCACAGGCCCCGAGATTTTTACACCGGCAAACGCCACGACTTACGGTGAATGGCTGGGCCGACGCTATCGTGACGCAGGCATCGTCTGGGTTCTCGGAGGCGATCGGCCGGTCGAAAACAACACGCACAAGGAAATAATCCGTGCGATGGCACGCGGTTTGCGCGCAGGAGACGGCGGCAACCACCTTCTTACTTTGCATCCAACAGGCGGACAGAGTTCTGCACAGTACTTTCACAATGAAGACTGGCTCGATTTCAACATGCGCCAGAACGGGCACGTCGCCGAATACACCGGCCGATACGACCAGACACGCGCAGATTATGATCGCACACCGGCCAAACCGGTGATCGATGGCGAGCCCATTTACGAGGATCACCCGGTTTCATTCGACCCAAAAAAGCTGGGGCATTCAATCGCTGCCGATGTGCGCCGACCGCTTTACTGGGACTTGTTCAATGGCGCGTTTGGCCACACATACGGTCATCATTCCGTTTGGCAGATGTGGGCGCCGCCGCGCAACCCCGTTAACAACCCGTTGATGCCATGGTCTGCCGCAATCAATCAACCCGGCGCAGCCCAAATGCAGTTCGGCCGGCGGTTGATCGAATCAAGACCGTTCCTGACGCGCATCCCGGACCAGTCGGTAATCGTGACGGATCGCGTCCCCACTTCGGTCCCCGGCGCAGGTCGGTACGCGTTTGTGGCAACCCGCGATCTAGATGGAACCTACGCGATGGTCTATGCCCCGGTGGGCAGAAGCTTCAAAGTGCGCATGCCAGTCATCAAAGGACCCAAAGTCAAAGCATCGTGGTACAACCCCCGCACCGGTGACACCACAGCGATCGGCGAGTTCCCAAACTCAGGCGACCGCGAGTTTGCCCCGCCCAACAACGGCGAGATGCTCGATTGGGTCCTGGTTCTTGATGATGCATCAAAGCAATATCCACTACCCTAAACCTGATCATGCTTGAAAGAAGGCGCCAGATTGCTACCATCCCGCCCAGTGAAAACGAGGCAAGTCCTGCCGATTGTTTTGATGATTGTTTTCGCGCTGACACGGATTCCCGGTGTATTGCCGGAGAACTTCAGCGCAGTGTACGGTTTGTTGTTTTGTTGCGGCGTGTACATGACCGGACGAATGGCATGGTGGCTCCCATTGGCCACCATGGCTGTCACCGACATCGGATTGAATCTTTATTATCAATTGGCACTGGATGTCGATGCATTCAAGCCTTACCTGCTGTTCAACTACGCCGCGTACGTGGTCCTGATCTGGCTGGGACGCAGGTTCACCGCCAGAGCATCGTGGCTTGCCCTCCTTGGCGGCGGAATCATGGGCGCAATCCTCTTTTATCTGATCACAAACACAGCGGCGTGGTTCTTCAATCCATTCGGCAATCCTGAGTACACCAAGGACCTCACGGGATGGATCATCGCACTCACCCGTGGTACAGCCGGTTACCCGGCTACTGTCGAGTTCTTCCGCAATACCCTGCTCAGCGGAGGTCTGTTCACGGGCCTGTTCGCCGGCGCAATGAAACTCTTCGCTGCTCCCGAGGAACAGGAAAGCGAAGAGGAAGAACCCGCTGAAGAACCGGCGGAATCACCCGCACCCGAACCGACCGACGCGAATGGCTGATAGACCCTGTCGGCCAACACTGCCGCAGAGACAAGGTCCAAACGCACATGAGCAATCAACGTTCACTGGGACTGATTGCTGATACGCACGGTTTTGTGGACCCGCGGATTCCGGCCATTTTCTCAGGCGTCGGCCATATCCTGCACGCCGGCGACGTTGGCCCCGAATCGGTCCTGCTCGAATTGCAACGTCTGGCACCCACAACGGCGGTCATCGGTAACACGGACAACTTGTTGGCCCTGCCACACACGGTTGTCATTGACCTTTTTGGCCGCCGGTTTCTGCTTCAGCACATCGTCGATCCACTGCATCCCACGCCCGAGTTCTCACAATGCATCGAGACCGCGCGCCCCGACATCGTCGTTTTTGGCCATACACATCGGCCGTTCATCGACTGGGTCAATGGCAAGCTTTTTGTCAACCCGGGCTCGGCCGGAAAACGTCGCTGGGACACCCAAAGGTCTGTTGCCGTCCTGCACCTGCTGGATGAAGGACCACACGTGGAACTCCACACCCTGCCGGACTGACAAACTCCCAACCCGCATATTTCGCAGCCGGGCGTGGCCGGAACCAAAGTTGCCAGACGGGCACTCCACCCGGCTCCTGCCCCCTGGACCTTCAGCCACGCCGGGCTCGGAAATACCTGCTGCGACCCCGTCCGAAGGAAGAGCGCGCTGATCCCAGTGGTTTCTCACGCGCTGCCGCACATGGAGTGCGCGTTGGTAGGCGCGAAGCGTTTGGAGTGCGGCAGCTTGCTGCCGCTTTATTTATGCGCATACGCGATGCTGGCTAACGCCAGAACTGACCGATCCCGCGAAGCGGGATTCGCTCCAGTGATCTTGTTAGGCGGTGTCATTGTGCTTTCTCTCTGTTTTTTCGTCCCTTGGTTTCGTGGCCCATGATAAAGACATAGTGTTCCGTGCTGCCGGTCACGATGACGAACTGTCCCTCGCGCAAATCCTCGTCGGTGTATCGGCGGCGATGCTCCTCAAGGACCGAGGCTGGGACATCAGCCAGCGCCACGCCGCGGCAGCCCGGATGAAGAATCTCTCCAATCTGAAGCGGGGTCAAAGTGTCCAATACGCGCTGCGCCGCTGCGTCGCAAATCTCGGGCCGGGTAAGTGCTGACATGCCGACTTCGTCCTGAATACGGCGTGCCTGCTCCCGAATCTTGTCGTTGATGTCTTTGGTGAACTCCATACTCGTATGACACTCGAAACCGCCTAACGACCAAGCTCAGCGACCTCCGCCGGAAACGCCCGGTTGGCTGCAACAATCACTGTCAAATCACCTGCACCGTCCGACGGCCCAGCGGGGCGGCGGTTCGCTGCAGCGCACTGGTTAGGCAACGTGCTTTTCTCCTCTGCTGACAAACTCAAAGTCCTCATCGCTCTCCTGTTGAAAAACAAGCCCACCGCCATCTTGCTCGAACATGAACCCTTGACCGAACTCCTCATAATACCACTCCTTAGCCTCGATGAACTCCGGCAGGAACTCGTCGAAGCCAAGGACAAAGACGACGCGACCCGGGAAGCCGGCCAGTCGCGCTCGATCTCCGGCGTGAATCTCCTCTCCTGAAACATAATGGCGTGACAAATCTGGCATGACGCACGAAGTCGCCTAACGTTTCGGGTCAGGCGCGCTGGTACCGTGTCGCCTGCACCCGCTTGTTCGATGGTTTGTTCTCAGATGTTACCAGGCGCGAACCTCCGCAGTTTGGGTTTCACCGATGGATTCCTCTTCACGATGATGTCGTAAAGATACGGCCAGTATTCGGTTGCGTTGGGGCGGCCCTGCATCTGATTGCGCACGAAGTGGGAGGTTGAGACGACGCGGTGGTTTCGGAGATCATCGAAGAACACTGGAGCTTTTAGACGGCACATGCGACGGATCGGCCCCATGTAGTCTTTCCCCTCTTTCCATCCGGCAGTTACTTTTTGGGATCGGTCCGCCGCGACGAAAACATGGCTGATGCACTGTTCTGGCCGCGTGAAGTAGTACAGGATCAAGTCACCTTTGTGACACTGACTCGGAAGACTCCATAAGTCCGACGAGTAGTCGTTGCCATTGAGCTTCTCTTTGTATGGATCGTTTATGGGCACGATCCAGACGTTGAAGCCGAGACCAAACTCTCGGCGAAGTTCGATGATTTGGAGATTTGGCGGAGCGTCAGGCCAGTCATGCTCCCAACACACGACCCAGTCGCACTGGCTTTTATCGTGTCCGTGGGTCTTGAAGTTCCGAGACTTGAACTCGAACTCAATCCGAATCCGTTTCTCTTTACCTTGGATCTTCTGATACGCGATGCAGTCAGGAAACACCGACTGAACCGCGTCCACGCGGAGACGCCACTTGTGTGCAAGGTGAGCAAAAAGAAAGACCACGCCAAGCTCATTGGAGGGCGCGTATCGGAGGGGCGCGCCCTCAAGGACTTCGTTTCGTGAGGTAGTGTCTGTTTTTTTCATCTCATCTTACGGCGAACGCCAAAGCTCTGCGACCGCCACCGTTGATCCTCGATTCCCAACCAGGAGCGTCATCGCCAGGTTCGCTGCATCTGGCTTGTTAGTCCCTGCGTGCATAGCGGAGTTTCAGAAGCAAGAACCCCACAGTGCCGAGCGTAACCACGACCGCTGATGCGCCTATTACTACCACCGAAGCGCTTGCCCGAGTTGGAAGATAGCCAAGCTGCCCGAAGAGAAAATATCGTTCGGCGGGAAACTCATCACCGCCGATCTCCAGCCACCCGAACTCGCCAAGGGGAGTGCGAATGGTCCAATTGTGAATGATGCGCGAGGAGGCTGCCTGTGCGGTGACTGCGACAAGGCCGACCACCAGAGCCAGCAGCACACTTCCTAGGCATGGGCGGGTCGTTCGCATTTGCGGCCTAACAATTAATAGGCATCATACTTGACACCTTTTTTGCGTCACAGTGACATTCTCCGCTTCCAAAACCGTTTGTCAATAGCCAGTTATGATTTGAGGAGGTAAAACATGGAAACTGCAAATGCTTCAGTGGGTCGATTGGAGAGGGTCGTTCCAAATCCCAAGGCAAAACTGCTGGATCAGGTCCGCGAGGTCTTGCGGGTTAAGCATTACTTCATACAGACTGAGGAGGCTTATGTGGGGTGGATTAAACGATTCATCTTTTTCCACAACAAGAGACATCCACGGGAGATGGGCGCGACCGAGATAAGCGCGTTCTTGAGCGATCTCGCCCTACGACTCCATGTGAGCGCCTCAAGGCAAAATCAGGCTTTCAATGCGCTGCTGTTTCCTGGGGCTGGCAATATGTCTTTCCGTCGGCCTCCGTGTCGGTAGATCCGGGCAACGGCCAGACACGGCGGCATCGCGCCACCGAGTTGAGTCTTCAGCGTGCGGTCAAGCAGGCTGTGCGGTCGGCTGGCCACTGGCCGGATCGATGTAGCGATCCACCGCACCGCTGGGCACGGTGCCCCGCTGCCAGTTCGGCGCTCGTGGAATAAGGATAAGGTGACAGACACTTTATTTGTTGCACCTTTTGAACTCTGCGATTGGCCCGCGTGCATGACCGCGCTACACTTCGGTCATGAACCACGTTGCACGTTGGGTTTGGTGCCTTGCGTTATCCAGCCTCATTTCACTGCGGATTGCGGCACAGCAGGTCGTTATTGGCGGTGATCTCAAACAATGGCACAAGGTGACACTCACGTTAGACGGCCCTCAAGCAAGCGAAACAGACCCACAGCCCAACCCGTTCACCGACTATTCCTTTGAAGTAACCTTTACGCATGCGTCCGGAAACCCAAAGTACCTTGTGCCCGGCTATTTTGCGGCCGATGGCAAGGCCGCCGAAACTTCCGGAACATCCGGTAACAAATGGCGCGCGCACTTTTCCCCCGATAAGCCAGGTCAGTGGAACTACCTGATCCACTTCAGCCATGGGCCACTGACAGCAGTGGGACAAGGCGGCAGACCATTGCCACCTTATGACGGACTTCGTGGCAGTCTCTCAATCAGTCCCACCGATAAACACGGCCGGGATTTCCGTGCGCATGGTCGGCTCGAATATGTTGGCAAACATCACCTGCGTTTTGCAGGCTCCAGACTTTATTTCCTCAAAGTGGGCGCAGATTCACCAGAGGCTTTGCTTGCATACGCTGATTTCGACGGAACCGAGCCCGGACGCGCACGCGCAGCCCGGCAGGGCGAGGCAAATCCCACACAACAGTTGCACAGCTATGCTGCGCATCTGAACGATTGGAAACCTGGCGATCCAACATGGAAGGGCGGTTTGGGGAAAGGGCTGATCGGCGCTTTGAATTACCTTGCCAGCCAGGGCGCCAACGCGATCAGCTTCCTTACTTACAACGCCGGGGGCGACGGTGATAACGTTTGGCCGTTTGTCGGACGCGCCGAACGCATGCATTACGACGTGTCAAAGCTCGATCAATGGCAAATCGTGTTCGACCACGCACAGGCGCTCGGGCTGTTCCTGCATTTCAAAACTCAGGAAACCGAAAACGATGACTTGAATGGTCCCGGCCGAGACTACGCCCTTGACCGCGGCGAATTGGGACCAGAGCGAAAACTTTACTATCGTGAATTGATTGCGCGTTTTGGTTATTTGCTGGCGTTAAATTGGAACCTCGGCGAGGAAAACACTCAAACAGCCGATCAACAGCGAGCCATGGCAAAGTTCTTTCATGACCATGACCCGTGGCAACATCCCGTCGTGATTCATACGTACCCCGATTGGCAGGACCGCGTCTATTCACAGTTGCTTGGGAACAAGTCATTCCTGGCTGGTGCGTCGTTGCAGAACCCGTGGAACGCTGCCCATCAGCGCACGCTGCATTGGGTGCGAGCTTCTGCCGCGAGCGGCCGGCCGTGGGTTGTGGCAAACGACGAACAAAACCCGCCCGAATTCGGCGTGCCACCCGATCCCGGATACGACGGACAGAGCGGCTTGGCCAAAACAAAAGGCAACGGTTATTCCCTGCACGACATCCGAAAACTCACTCTCTGGGGCAACCTGATGGCCGGCGGCGCAGGAGTCGAGTATTACTTCGGATACCAATTCCCACAGAACGATTTGACCTGTGAAGACTGGCGTAGCCGCGAGCGTTCATGGCGTTATGGTCGTGTGGCACTCGAGTTCTTCCAGCGAAATCAAATCCCGTTTTGGGAGATGTCGAACGCGAACTCGTTGGTTGGCAATCCACAAAACGAAAACCGCGCATGGTGTCTTGCCAAGCCCGGCCAGCTTTACATGGTTTATCTGCCCTCAGGCGGCACGACCGAGCTCGACCTGACAGAAGTCCATGGGCGGTTTGACGTGCAATGGTTTAATCCCCGCTCGGGCGGACCGTTGGAACGGGGCGACATACGACGCGTCAAAGCCGGTTCGAAAGTGAGCCTTGGCCAGCCACCAAGCGATCCAAAAGAGGATTGGCTGGCAGTCGTAAAAAGAGCAACATCGTGAAGTTATGAATAACAACCTTCTAAAACTGATTTTGTGTTGTGCAATGTTGTCGGCCACAGGATCAGTCGGCATCACGGCTGAATCGAATCCCGATGACAAGCCTGCTTTCGACGACCCGCCAGCCGGGTTCGACAAGAAGCGCGATGACATCCCGCACGGCAAACTCGAAATGATCGAGTATGAATCCAAAACCGTGGGCACAACGCGCAAAATGCAGGTCTATACCCCGCCCGGCTATTCCAAGGAAAAGAAATACCCGGTGCTGTATCTGTTGCACGGAATCGGCGGTGACGAAACCGAATGGCAGCGGTTCGCCAGCCCAAACGTTCTTCTCGACAACCTCATCGCAGACGGCAAAGCGGTCCCGATGATCATCGTCATGCCAAACGGCCGGGCACAGAAGAACGACCGCGCCGAAGGCAACGTTTTTGCTTCCGCACCAGCATTTGCGGCCTTCGAAAAAGACCTGCTCAATGATGTCATCCCCACCATTGAATCCAGGTATTCAGTGCAGACCGACCGCGAACATCGGGCGCTCGCCGGACTGTCCATGGGCGGTGGCCAGTCGCTGAACTTCGGTTTTGCGCACCTCGACACCTTCGCATGGATCGGCGCTTTCTCCGCGGCGCCAAACACAAAAGCGCCAGAACAACTCGTCCCCGATCCCGAAGCCGCAGCACGGCAGCTCAAGCTCTTGTGGATTTCCTGCGGCAACAAAGACGGGCTCATCCGGATCAGCCGGCGCCTCCACCAATACCTGAAAGACAAACAAGTGCCGCACATTTGGCATGTAGATTCAAACGGCCACGACCCGACGCATTGGAAGAACAACCTGTGGCTGTTCTCCCAGCACATTTTCAAATAGAACCGGGCAGGACCCGGTTTTGACGGGCGTGCGTGACGCGCCTTTTGCAAACAATGCAGGACTTACTGTCGAACGCCGATTCTCGAAATTCTCACAACGGGCCCGGTTCAACCGGGCGCCATGCCATGCGAAAAAGCAAAACAAGAAATCTGGCCGGGCTCAGCCTCAGATGTACATTTGTTGCCGGACTGATCGCAGCGTTGGCCCCGCGCGCCGAAACAGCACGTAATCCGATCGTCCATGCCGACGTCCCCGACATGGCAATGATTCGCGTTGGCGATACCTACTACATGAGCAGCACGACGATGCACATGAGCCCCGGGCTGCCAATCATGAAGTCGAAAGACCTCGTTAACTGGCAAATCGCGAGCTACGCTTACGATATCCTCGAGGACGCCGACGACCTGAATCTAAACAACGGCAAGAGCGCCTACGGCCGGGGTTCGTGGGCCAGCAGCCTGCGCTTCCACAACGGCACATTCTTCGCCACAACCTTTGCGGGCAACACTGGCAAAACCTACGTCTATGCCACAAAAGACATCGAAAAAGGGCCATGGACCCTGGTTTCTTTCAGACCATCCCTGCATGACCATTCTTTGTTTTTCGATGACGACGGTCGTGTTTACATGCTGTACGGGGTCGGTAACCTCCGGCTGGTCGAGTTGGAGTCGGACCTGAGCGGACTCAAACCCGGAGGGCTGGATCAAGTAGTCATCACCAACGCCAGCCGCGTTGCGGGAGAAAACATCGGCCTGCCAGCCGAGGGTTCGCAACTTTTTAAAGTCAACGGCAGGTACTACCTGTTCAATATCACATGGCCTCGTGGCGGAATGCGAACCGTGATTGTTCACCGCGCGAATAAGATCACCGGCCCGTATGAGGGCCGAGTTGCCCTCCAAGACAAAGGCGTTGCCCAGGGCGGCCTGATCGATACCCCAAAAGGGGATTGGTACGCCTATCTGTTCCGGGATTACGGCGCAGTCGGTCGCATCCCCTACCTTGTCCCCGTCAAGTGGGAAGACGGCTGGCCAGTGCTTGGCGTGGACGGCAAGGTGCCCGACGCGCTGGACCTACCCGAGAGTAAAGGTCTCATCCCCGGAATCGTTGCCTCAGACGAATTCGAGCGCAAACCGGGCGAACCATCTTTGCCGCTGGTTTGGCAATGGAACCACAATCCAGACAACAGATACTGGTCGCTCACCGCCCGCCCGGGGTTCCTGCGGCTCACGACAGGACGGGTTGACCCAGGTTTTCTCTCTGCCCGCAACACACTCACGCAACGGACAATCGGCCCTGAATGTTCAGCAACGATCGCTTTTGACGTGGCCAACATGAAAGACGGCGACTTCGCAGGCCTCGCGTTGCTGCAGAAAAACTATGGGCTGGCCGGGGTCAAAACGGATGCCAGCGCCAATTTCATCGTGATGGTAAACGCGCAATCTGGATCGCCCACTGAAGTCGAGCGCGTGCCGCTGCATCAGAAGACCGTGTTCCTGAGAGCAGATTGCAATTTCAAGGACATGGTAGATGAAGCGAAGTTCTTTTACAGTCTCGATGGCCGCACATGGACCGCCATCGGCAACGTACTGAAAATGCGTTACACAATTCCACATTTCATGGGGTACAGATTCGCTCTGTTCAACTACGCTGCAAAGTCACCAGGCGGCTTTGTCGATTTCGACTTTTTCCGCGTGAGCGACAAAATTCCTCGAGACAAATGAAACCCATCAGATGGTTTGTTTGGATGCATTGCAATTCGCAAGTAGCCGTTCTATGAAAACAAAGTACATCGAGTTATGCGTGAGCATCGTAATCTGCTGGTGCACGGCCATTGCCACCGCTCAGCCCGCCTTGAAGGAAGTGTTCAAGAATGACTTCCTCATCGGAGCGGCTTTGAATCCGTGGCAGGTTTCCGGGGCGAGCACCGGAGAAGCGCAGATCATCAAGAAGCATTTCAACACGGTTACCTCTGAAAACGCGCTCAAGTGGGGTAATATTCACCCAACGGCTGACCGGTACGCTTTTGCGCAGGCGGATAGTTTTGTCCAGTTTGGCCAGGAAAACTCCATGTTCATCGTCGGCCACACACTGGTTTGGCACGCGCAAACGCCGCGCTGGGTGTTCAATGCTCAAGACGGAACACCGCTCGCAAAAGAAGCCTTGCTCGAGCGAATGCGCGAGCATATTCATGCCGTCGTCGGGCGTTACAAAGGCAAAATCCGAGGCTGGGACGTTGTAAACGAAGCGCTGAACAACGACGGAACTCTGCGGCAATCTCCGTGGCTGCGAATAATTGGCGAGGATTACATTCTCAAAGCATTTCAGTTCGCGCACGAGGCAGACCCCGAAGCAGAGCTCTATTACAACGATTACTCGCTCGAGGACGAATCGAAGCGCCAAGGCGCACTCGAACTCGTGCGCAAGCTGCAAGCCGCAGGCCTTAAGCTGACTGGCGTCGGTCTGCAGGGCCATTACAATCTCGACCGTCCAACTCCCCGGCAGATTGACGAGACAATCGCAGCATTTGCCAGGCTCGGACTGAAGGTGATGATCACAGAACTGGACGTAAACGTGCTTCCAACCCCCGGCCCGGGCGGAGCCGACATATCGATGCGATTCAATGCCGACCCGAAACTGAATCCATACCCGAACGGTCTGCCCGAAGAAATGCAGCAGCGCCTTGCCCGGCGATACGCCGAGCTCTTCTCCGTTTTCCTAAAGCACAAACAGTCGGTCACTCGAGTCACATTCTGGGGAGTCACAGACCGTAGCTCATGGCTCAACCACTTCCCCATCCGCGGTCGCACAAATTATCCGCTGCTCTTTGACCGCGACTGTCAGCCGAAACCCGCTTTCCATGCGGTCGTCGCCCTCAAGCAAAACTCTGCTAACGCGGAAATCTCACCAGCCACATCCTCGGATTCGCCCATGCCTTCACTACGGTGAGATTTCGGGGCTAATTATCTGTTCAGCCAAACGTCGATCCGTGGCGCATCCCAGTTGTATGGCTTGTTGAGCAGGTCAAGGTCGCCGTCGCCGTCCAGGTCTGCAAGCCGGGCTTCGTGCCAGCCATGTCCGACAACGAAGACTGTCTTCCGGAAGTTTCCGTTGCCGTCGCCGTAGAGAATCCATGCGGTGGCTTCGGGATGATCCGGTTCTTGTTTCTTTTCACTCCACTTGGCCATTTCCGCGCAGAAGATATCCAAATGACCATCACGATTGATGTCCCCCAACTGCAAGCTGTGCCCGTGGATGACCTCCCGGCCGATCAGGTCACAGCCTTTCCAATCGGCTGGAATTTCAGGGTTGCCAGTGCACTCATATAACATCACACGACCTTTGCCGTCCCCGGGCGAAATCACGATCTGAGGATGCTTCGATTTCTTGAAATAGCCAGCGAAGATAAGACCGCCCGAGTCGGCAATCTTAATCTGCCGAAATTCATTCTTGCCCGTGCGCTTGTACCAAGCGTTATAGGCCAGCAGATCAGGTGTCCCGTCCGCATCCACATCAAATGCGGACAACCCCTCTGTATAAGGAGTCGAGCCCGGTGCCGCGCCTGAGATCACCTCGCTGCGCGCCCATTCCTTGTCCTCCCGCGGGTTTCCGGGTATCTCTGCAAGGAACAACGTTTTTGCCTGTTGGTTCCAGAAAGCCAGTTGTGGTTTGCCCGTGCCAAGGAAATCGGCAAAGCACTGGTCGTGATGTTGGTTCTTTCCGCTTCTCTTGATCGTGTGGCGTTTCCAAGGCGTGTTCTTGCCGAAATGCGGACACGGGTTTTCCCACCACCAGACCTCATTGCTTTGCCAATCGCCACCAAAAACAACATCCGGATCGCCATCACCATCGATGTCCCACACTGCGCCACCCGCTTCAATAGTGAGGTAATCCTTTTCGATCACATGGAGGTCCCAACCAGCATTCGTCCGCCGGTACCACACAAGCGCAGGCGGTTTTTGGCGGAAACTGATTATGAAATCATTAAGTCCATCCTTGTCGAAATCTGCAACGAGGGCGCCTGTTTGCTGGGTTGAGCCGCCGGGCGGCTCGGGGATTTCACCTCGTTTGCTCGAAAGATTTCGCCACGCAGGGTCAGACGCATACGCGGCCTGCTGAAATGCGAACAATGCAAAGAAGATTGAAGTTACCTTGAACCAAAGCACGCCGTTGTCGGTCCTTGATTTCATCGATCGCATTCTTGTGATGTTGCCCAAATTATTGCAAGCGCTCACGCACCACGCTGCCGACTAGCCCGCAATGTTTGTAGGCCCGGCGTGGTCGGAACCAAAGTTGCCTGACGATCACCGCCCCGGCTCCAGCGCCACCCGGACCTTCACTCACGCCGGACTCCGAAATACCTTCTGCGACTCCGTCGCCACGAGAACCGCTCTGATCAAGCCCCCACTGGACGCGGCGCTGCCAGAGTAAATCCCAACCACACGAAACTCTTCCGCCTAAATGCGCGACTCTGACCTGCCCCGGGCGCGACTTTGCCCGATGCGCGGAAAAACCCATCGCCGTTAGAGCTGCCGCGGATGCAGTGGGCGTTAGTAGGCGCGAAGCGTTTGGAGTGCGGCAGCTCGCTGCCGCTTTGTCTCTATGCCCAAATAACGTGCCTGTCCCCATATTGCCCCATTCGATACCGCCGCTGGTCCCGATGGTTTCCACGCGCTGCCGCGGATGTTGTGGGCGTTAGTAGGCGCGAAGCGCTTGGAGTGCGGCAGCTCGCTGCCGCTTTCTTTCTATGCCCAAACAACGTGTCTGTCCCCATATCCCATTCCCCGCCCAGATTCAGAAAACAGACACACGGTTACACTCGATGGGATCATTGCAATAACAGGCCTTGGATATCCGTGGCATTCGTGCCATCCGTGGTCGATCGACTCGATCTTGTCCTCGTTGAGCTTCTTGGCCGCGGATGGCGCGGATCACACGGATGCGCAAACAACTTGCCTGGAACCATATCGGCATGACGCCGCAAACAGCGTGTCTGTCCCCATATCGGCGTCCGAGGGGTTCCTCCGCAGAGTTCGGCAGCCGCCGATTGGAACAGGGGACAATCTGCAGGCCACGCCGCAGTCAGGGGACAAAACCCGAACAACGTGCCTGTCACCTTCTTCAGCAGCTCCAGCAGAAACACGCCGAGCGACAAACTGCACATCTTCTGTTGCTACCGGTTGTCAGGTCCGCGCAGGTTTGCCTAGAATGCCTCCGTGAATGCCGTGCCCTTTCCATTTGGCAGTCTGGCCGCCGCCCTGTCCGTCACGTTTGCCATTTCACTCTACGGTGCCGACATCACTTACCGGGCAGCAGTCTGGCAAGCCGATGTCCCGGGCGGAGACCCGCAACTGGTCAGGTTCGTCACCGACCAGGTTCTTGCGGCGGGCTACGTGGTCGAACAGCTCGACAGCGTTGCACTCACCAACACCGCCATCTTACAGACCAATCGCTTCGATCTTCTGGCCCTGCCGAATGCCCGCATTATTCCAGTCGAAGCGGCCCCGGCTATCGAGGCGTACCTTCGCCAAGGCGGGGATTTGATGGCTCTTGGATTGCCAGGTTGGGACGAGCCGCGTTTCCGAATCGGCGGTCAATGGCTTTCCCGCCAAAGCTTCGAGGCGATTTTGTTCGAGCAGCGCTCTGAAAACGCGTTGCTCGACCTGACAGAAGATGACCCAACTCGGTGGAGACGGCATACGAACGAACCGCAGTCTGAATCGCACCGTGAAATCATCACCGAGTCCGGAACCCGCTGCCTTCATGTCACAGTGGGTAACCTGACTGGCTGGGACGCGGTTGAACCTCTGGATGTGCGTGTACCTTTTCCGGACGGGCACAGTCTGACCTGTTTCCGCGCCCGAGGCGGACCGCGCACGCGCCAGTTGGCTGTCGAATGGATCGAGTCGGACGGCTCGCGCTGGATCGCATCGGTGAATCTGAGCACGAACTGGCAGCGTTACGTGTTGCCACCGGAAGCGTTCAAGGCCTGGGAACCGCGGGGCGGACGCGGCGGTCCCGGTGACCGGGTGAACGTCCGCCAAGCGGCTCGGTTTACAGTAGGGCTGGCTTTTTCACACAACGCGCTCGAGCCGGGTCCGCACGAGTACTGGATCTCCGAGTTGGGCACGGCTCCCAATCCATTCGGTAATGCGGTGTTTCCCGACACGCCGCGCCTGCCGCGGCTGGAATCTTTTTCACCCGCGTACATGTGCTATCCATTGACGGTTCCCGCCGTGATTGTCCCGGCCGAACTTGTCGGTCCCTTCACCAACTTGACTGGTCTGCCAGACGATGGGCTGTTGCTGCGGGCGCTGCATCCGCGTCCTCGCGGGGTTGGGTTCGACCAAGGCGGGTCGTTTCGTTGGATTTCTGCAATCGAAGTGCACAGCGCGAGTGGGGACGAATTCCTTGGCACGATTGGAGCTCTGTTGGTCCACTGGCGGCCGCCATACACCGGCGGCCTTTGGGCGTTGCTGACCCCGGCCGAATCTCGGTTTTACGAATCGGTGCATGTCCGGTCCTGGGTTTCCCAGCTCTTGGAGCGTGTGAAACGCGGGGTGTTTCTGGTCGAAGGCGGGGCGGACCGTTTTGCAGGCTTTGCTCGAACCAATCAGTCCTCACTTGCTGCATCGGAGCATCGCGTGGGCGCGACGGCCGTTAACTTCGGCAAAGAACCGGCAGAAGCGCTTGAGCTTGAACTGCTGGTCGAAAGCCCCGCTGCCACCAAGGGAGGATCGGGGATGCCGCGGACGTGGCAGTTCACTTTGCCAGCTGGGGCAACGATGACCAAGGAGTGCCAGGTCCGAATCTCACACCCAGAGCAAGGGGCTCTTAAGGCTCGCGCGTTGCTCAAGCTCAATCCGGAGTGCAGCGACCGGCTCGAGCACGACATTCTGATGCTTAAACCCAAGAAAGAGCCTCGTTTCATCGAAGCTCGAGATGGCGGTTTTTGGCTTGGCGACCAGCCATGGAAAGCCCATGGCGTGAACTACATGCCATCTTCGGGAATCGGCGTGACTGGTGACACTTTCGAGCATTGGCTGGATCGCGGCGCGTATGACCCAATGGTAATCCAACGGGACCTGGAACGCATCAAGCATATGGGGCTCAACGCAGTCAGCGCGTTCATATATCATCGCTCGCTGCGGCGCGGGCATCTGCTTGATTTCCTTGGCCGTTGTGAGGCCTTGGGACTCAAGGTCAATCTCTCCCTGCGACCGGGCACACCAATGGACTTCCGATGGACCGAAATGAGGGAGATCATCGAGGTCTGTCGCTTGGCAGAGAATGACACTGTGTTCGCCTACGACCTCGCGTGGGAACCAAGTCACTACGACGAGGCTTATCAGCGGAAACACTACACGCAGGCATGGAATGATTGGGTGCGCCAGCGCCATGGTTCGGTCGAGGCAGCAGCCCGTGCTTGGGGTGACGAGACATTCGCCTGCGTGCGCCGCCCGACCAGCAGCTTGCTTGACGTGCCGCCCATGCGGCTCCTCACCCAGGACGGGCCGTGGCGGTCCATGGCGGCGGATTATCGCCGGTTCTTGGACGAACTCCTTGCTGCGAAGTATGGGGAAGCACGCCGTCTGGTGAAGTCCGTCGATCCCCATCACCCGGTCAGCTTTCGGATGCAGTTCGCAGGCGATCCAACGTTCAACCAACCGCATCTCCTGCCGTACGATTTCTATGGGTTGCGCGATGCTGTCGATATTTGGGAGCCGGAAGCATACGGCCGGATTGGGGATTGGACACAGGTCCGCCCCGGCCACTTCACGGCCGCCTACGCGAGACTGTGCGATCCGGCAAAGCCGCTGGTGTGGGCCGAGATGGGGTTTGATTGCTTGGACAAACAGACAAAAAGCCCCAGCCCCGCAAAACTCCAGTTCGCCGCCAGTTACTACACAGATTTCTACAGGCTGCTCATTGAGTCCGGCGCCGATGGCATCTTCTTCTGGTGGTACCCGGGCGGCTACCGCGTCAACGAAGACAGCGACTACGGCATCATCAACCCGGACGGTACCGACCGGCCCGTCACGCGCGTGATCCGTGAATGGGGACAGAGATTCCTCGTCGCACCCAAACCGCTTGCGCCGGTCGAATGGATCGAGGTGGATCGCGACCGAGACGCACGCGGCCTGCCGGGCTTGTACGAATCAGTGAAGGATGAGTACTGGCGGGCAATCGACCAAGGCAAAGCAGTGCGATTGAAATGGTCCACGACAGCCAAACCCATCCGATAGAGCAAGGGCTCGTCAGGTGGGGTTGCCAGACCCAGCGACCTAACAAGGAAAGCTCACCCGGCCACGCTCCCCCAGATATACCCGTGTCTTCAATCCCGTGAGATTTACCGGCCCGCATATTTGCCAGCCCGGCGTAGCCGGAACCAAAGTCGCCTGACGGGCAACGCCCCCGGGCTCTTGGACCCCACCCATACCTTCAGTCACGCCGGGCTGGGAAATATCTCCTGCAACTCCGTCGCAAGGAAGAGCGCGCTGATCCCAATGGTTTCTCCCCCGCTGCCGCGGATGCAGGGGGCGTTGATAGCCGCGAAGCGCTTGGAGTGCGGCAGCTTGCTGCCGCTTTGTTTGCATTCAAAAACTCCGTGCCTGTCCCCATATCCCATATTCCCCATCAGCCAGATGACCGGTCATGCGACCCGTTTCGATCCCGCAAATCGGGCCACCGAACATAGACCGGTTGGATGCGGCGAAGAATCGCCGCGCTCCTGCCGGCGCGTTGGAAGAAACACCGACGGCCGGGAGCGCGGCCGTCCTCGGCCGCATCAACCCGACGACTGACCCTATGCCCCGTTTAGATCACGCAAATGCAGCATCCGAACATTCACCGGCCGGAATCCGCAAACAACGTGCCTGGAACCAGATCGGCATGACGTAGAAAACAATGTGTCTGTCCCCATATCGGCATTCGAGGGGTTCCACCGCAGACTTCGGCAGCAGCCGATTGGAACAAGGGGCAATTCGCTGGCCAGGCCGTAATCAGGGGACAAAACCCAAACAACGTGTCTGTCCCTCTATTTGGGTCCACAACCACACAACGAGCCTGTCACTCTATTTCTTGTTGGATCTGCGTGGGCGGCAGGCGGCTTGTACAGCATCAAGTTATTTGCCGCCGCATTTGGTTGCCAAGGAACAAGGTGGCGGCGGAACCGCCACAGTTTATCGAGGCGTGCCATGCACCAAGAGCGGCGGGTTCCAGTTCGGCGTTATTTCACCGGACGCTTGGTCGGTCTGAAGCCGAGCCGCGCTAAAGGTTATCAGCCCGGGCTTATTCGCACTCAACGGCCAGCGCAATCGTGACCTGTGGGCGGGTCAACGGATTGCCGTTAGCGGAGTTTTTGTTTGACCAATCCTGTCCCAACGTTCAAAAGCGGGGGTGAAACACACATTAACGGGAGTTCATATGAGAGCCGAAATCAGTCGTCGATCGTTCGTCAAAGGAGCGTTGATTGGAAGTGCCGGGATAGCACTTGCGAAGGCGAACTCAGCCGAGCAGCGCGCCGACAAGACCGGTGCGTCGGCAGAATCACAACTCCCGAAAGGGCGCATAGGAAAAATGGAGGTAAGCCGACTTTTGCTCGGCGGCAATCTCTTGACACATTACACCCACAGTCGCGACCTGCGGTATGTTTACAACCTCGCCGCCCATTACAACACGGACGAAAAAATCTTGGAGACATTGGCCGTCGCCGAAGCCAATGGAATCAATACCGTCGTCATGCACAATCCACCTCATCCGATGTCGCTCCTCCGTCGATATCGCAAGGAGCGCGGCGGTAGGATTCAGTGGATCATCTGTCCGACCGCACCAGTCGAGCCGGACATGGTTAAGTACCGACGGGAAGTCGAGGAGTTGGTAAAGGACGGCTGCGAGGCAATCTATCTGTGGGGAGTACACGCAGATGCACTGACAAACTCGGACCGGATCGACCTGATAGCGAAGGCGGTTGAGGTGCCGCGCAGTTTTGGTCTGCTTTCTGGTGTGGGCGCGCATTCGCTTGACGTGATCAAAGCCTGCGAAGAACAGGGCGTGAAAGCCGATTTCTACATCAAGACTTTCCATCACCACAATTATCCGACCGGCCCGAAGCCCGACCAACTTTCTGCGCCGTACAACGAGTTCCCCGGCTATTGGTGCCGGAATCCCGAAGAAACTGCCGCTTTCATGAAACAGGTCAAGAAACCATGGATCGCCTTCAAAACAATGGCAGCAGGGGCGATTCCGCCCGCGGATGCATTCAATTACGTGTTTGCGAACGGCGCCGATTTTGTCCTTGCAGGAATGTTCGACTTCGAGATTGCCGAGGACGTTAAGATCGCGTGTGAGGCTTTTCAGAAAGCGCGCAATCGGGAACGCCCTTGGATGGCCTGACAACCGCCGTGACGCGATTTATTATGAAATCAACCTGTTTTTGTGCGGGCGGCCTATTGTTGTGCGGCTGTCTGATGGCATCGGAACCAGTTGCCCCTGGCTGGGTGGAAATCTTCGACGGACGGTCCCTCGACGGCTGGGCGGCTCCGGACGTGTCTTACTGGTCGGTGCGCGATGGTGCCATCACTGGGACCTCAAAGGAACCGATAGCATCAAATCATTACCTTGTTTGGCAGCGCGGAAAGCCGGCTGACTTTGAACTTTCACTGCGTTTCAAAATCCAAGGGACGCCCCAAGCAAACTCGGGCGTTCAATTCCGAAGCAAGCTACAACCCAACGGATTTGTCGAGGGGTATCAAGCCGACATCGCGCGGTACCCTGAACATTGCGGTGTGCTTTACGATGAGACCCCTGGCCGGGGGCTGCTGGCCAAACGCGGCCAGCGGCTATGCATCGACGAAACAGGACAACGTATTTCCGCCTCGTTCGCAGATGAATCTGACCTTTTCAAACTCGTGCGACTCGATGACTGGAACGAATACCACATTACCGCGCGCGGCTCGTGGGTTTCAGCCAGGCTGAATGGCAGTCTGGTGTGGCAGGTCGTTGACCGGGACGCATCTCGAAGAGCTGATGAACCCGGTGTGATCGCCCTCCAACTCCACAGCGGCCCGCCAATGACAATTCAGTTCAAAGATATTCGGTTGCGCGACCTCACGCCCCTGCACGCAGACCGTCCGAATCCTTTCTTCGCATTCTGTATGGACACGCACGATTCCAAGAAACGCAACCTCGCCGAACAAGCTGTGCTGTTGTCCAGCCTCGGTTATGCGGGCGCAGGCCACCTTTGGCTTGATTCCGTGGCTGAACGTCTCGTGACACTCGATGCATCCGGCCTGCGCCTGTTCCAAATCTACCTCAGTCTAAACGTCAGCCCCGACGCACCGCAGCCATACGATCCCCGACTGCGGGAGATTCTTCCCCTTCTCAGGGCACGCGACACAATGCTGGCTGTCTTAATGACCGGCGGCAAACCGTCCGATACGAGCCTAGACCAAAGGGCAGTGGCAATCCTCAGCGAAGTGGCCGATCTTGCCAAGGTACACGGAGTTAAACTGGCGCTGTATCCGCACGCCGGCGATTGGCTGGAACGCGTCGAAGACGCCGTCCGCCTTGTGCGCAAAACAGGGCGACCAAACATCGGTGTGATGTTTAATCTGTGCCATTTCCTGAAAGCCGAAGATGAGAAAAACTTGAAATCAGCAATCGAACTGGCAGGCGATCATCTTTTTGCAGTGAGCATCAACGGCAGCGATACTGGCGAGGAAATCAAGACAGGAAAAGGCCGTTGGATAGCGCCTTTGGACGTCGGTTCTTTTGACCAAGCTGCGTTTCTGAAGTTGCTTCGGGATAAAGGTTACCGAGGTCCTGTCGGACTCCAATGCTACGGCATACCAGGGGATGCATTTGACCACCTTGCTGCGTCAATGAAACAGTGGCGTAGGCTCAACGAGTCCCAATAGAAAAACACCACACCCGCTCCGTTTGTCATCACTGAGACTCGGCTGCAGCCGTAACGTGACCGGCACATCCCAACAGGCGTCATGAACTTAGTGGGACTTTTGTTGCCTGAGGCTGTCAACCCGGGCCGGTTCAGGCTCGCGCAGGAGCTTGCGCAGCACGCTTTCGAGTTCGTCGAAGTTGTAAGGTTTGGGCACCGCGGCCACAAAACCGTACTCGCGATACCGGGACATCACAGGGTCATCACAATAACCGCTCGAGACTATTGCTTGCACCTTGCTGTCTATCAACAGCAGCTCCTGGATTGTCTCTTTCCCGCCTTTGCTGCCCTGCACGGTGAGGTCAAGAATGACAACGTCGAACGGCCGGCCGGCCGACCTTGCTTCGACAAACCTTTCAATCGCTGCCTCGCCATCTTCAACGGCCGTAACCTCATAGCCGACCGATTCGAGCATGGCTGATGCCACCTGACGTATTTGCTCGTCGTCATCCATGAGCAGGATTCGTTTCACAGCCGAGCTCGGATGCTCCTTGGTTTGCGCCCCCGCAGGCCCTGGCTTTGCGGGCAGGTATATGTGGAATGCCGTTCCCTTGTCGGGTTTCGGGTCAACGGCGATGTGACCTCCGTGTCTCTTGACGATCGTGTAAGCTGCAGCAAGCCCCAACCCTCCGCCTTCCTTGACAAAATACGGATCGAACACGTTGGGGATATCCTCGTTCTTTATTGGCTGACCGTGGTCGTGTATTGAGATCAAAATGTAATTGCCCGGCGTCAGGGGCATCACCGATGTCTCGCCTATCGTAACATTTGCAGCTCTAACCTCGATGGTTCCGCCCCCCGCCATGGCTCGAACTCCCCGAAGAACCACGTTTTGGATGACCTGAGAGAACTGGCCTTCGTCAACATCCACAGGCCACAAAGCATCGTCAATGGTAATTCTGCTCCGCACATTGCTTCCTCTCAGCGCAAAACTGGTCGCTTCAGTGATCAGGTCGTTGACACGAACAGTTCTCTTTACCGGGACACCGGACTTGGCGAAGGTCTGCAGTTGGCGGGTAATCTCACGGGCTTTCAACGCTGATTCCTCAGCACAAGCCAGATGCTCGATCAGTTCGCCATTTGCGGTCGGACTGCGTTTGGCCATTGAGATGTGGCCAAGCACACTTGTCAGGATGTTGTTGAAATCGTGCGCAATTCCACCAGCCATCATGCCGATCGACTGCAGTTTGCTCGCAGTTAGCAACGCTTCCACGTGGCGCTGCTGTTCTGTCACATCCCGGAACACGACCACGACGCCGATGCTCTTGCCGCCAGCATCCGAAATCGGCGAACAACTCAATTCAATCAACCTCTCTGTCTGGTCTCTCCCAACCAACAACACGCCTTCGGTCAGCTTCGTCGATGCCCCGGTCCGAAGCGCGTCCTCAACAAGGTTGGCAACTGGCTGCCGCGTGTCGGAATGGTAACAGCGCAGCACCTGCCTGAGGTTTCGGCCAACTGCCTCCTTGGATGGCCAACCGGTCAGTTCCTCCGCCACAACGTTGAATAGCACTATGTCACCACGGCAATCTGTCGCTACTACGCCATCGGCGATCGAACGCAACGTGACAGCAAGCCGTTCTTTTTCATCCGCCAATGCAGCCTCGACCTTGCTCCGCTGCTGAATTTCCTCCTGTAATTCACGCGTGCGCTCTGCCACACGCTTCTCCAGCTCGCTCTGCGATTTCACCAGCGCTGCTTCGCGGCTTTGGATTTTCGCAACCACTTCGCCGAAACCCTCCGCCAACCGCGCAAGCTCGTCTTCGCCGTCAGCAGCCCCACCAAGCCCGCTCGAACCGTCGCTCGCAGAAACAAGCCGCGATGTCTGCCACAATGCCTTGATCGGCTCCGAAATGGTTCTCCGCACTTCGCTGCTCACCCAAACGGCAATTGCAATCGAAAAGGCAAATACTCCAAGCACACCAAGCCCGGAGAGAAGTAACCTCCAATAAGCCGGCCTGATTTGAGCCTGCAGGCAGATCACTCCCATCCGCTGCTTCCCCGCCACCATCACCGGCCGATAAAGATAAACAGTGCCGCCGTCGAAATGGAGCTCCCGGTCCAGCCCTTGGATAACACCGGTTTGTGCCGTGCCTCCAGCCAGCGAGCCAATCAACCCGCCTTCAGTAACATAACCGCTCAGACCGGCAGTTTGCGGACTTGACTTCAACGCTGCCAGGATGTTTGTAGCCGTTGTGTTGTCCCCCGACTCAAGTGCTGTGCTCAAGAAACTCGCAACAAACTCCAGCTTCATCCTGGCCTCGTGCCTCGCCTGGTCGCGGATATCAATCCATTTGCCAACCAAAAATGCAACGGAAGCCACAATAAGCCCCGCCGCACAGGCGAAAGTCACCAGCAAGAACAGCTTTCTCTCGATCGATTTCCTCCGCAACAGGCGTGTCATCATTTCGCACAAGCTCCAATAAACCGCGGCAGCGTTATGCTCTCAACTGTTAGAACAGAAATCCCAAATCTGTCTCCTGTTTTCAAGCGCAAATCTTGACTGGCAAATCGCTGCACTCCTGTAACAAACGCCGCCGCAAGCACAAGACAATCCATTTCTCTTGGCGGTTTGCTCCAAGCCACAGCCGCGGCAATTCCCATTGTGTACAATTGCCAAACACTGTTCTCGAGGATCAGCATCAGGCGTGCCAGTTGCCAGTATGATGATAGTTCTTGGAACTTAAGCGTTGATAATAAATGCCTTACAGCTTTACATAGGAGTCAACCAATACCTCGCTTGACTGCCTGTCCAGTACATATGTGTAAATTATTCCGACGTTCGGCATCATGTTGAACGACCACCGAACTCGGCCCCGAGCCCCTTGGTAACCCGGAAAACCCCTCAGTCTCCGCGAGGTGGATATGTCAAATCCGAGGCGATTCTCCAGAATTATGCTGGATTTGCACCCCGGGAAAAGCCATGGTCCATTTGCGCATGAAAATTAAAACAATCAACTCGTGTTTCAATTCGAAGGCCTTGCATAAAACCATTGGACTTTCATTGTCAACTGTTCTCGCCGGTGTTTTCCCATTTCTTGGAATTATCACAGGAGAAGCAATGGCGCAGTCCACGCCAAAGGTCGTGTCAGTGACGCCATCCAACGGTAGCTCGGGCGTTTCAGTCAGCACAGGACTCGTATTCACTTTTGATCAAGAGATGAACGACGGGATTCCCATCATGCCCTCAATTCCAGGTTTCTTCACGGGCAACGTCGAGTTTACACCCGATGTGGGCTTTGGTTTCGATGGCGAATGGGGGACTGACAAACGAACACTTACAATAACCTTTTCCGATAACCTCGATCCCAACACCAGTTACACATGGAAGCTGAATCCGGCGGGCGCGATGATGCCGATTACCAGCGCCACTGGCGTCGCGCTGCCAACCACAACCGGCAGTTTCACAACCGGCAGCGGCGGTGGCGGCGGAACGGCGCCTAAGCTCGTCTCATCTTCGCCAGCAAACGGCGCTTTCAATGTGCCACGAAATGTAAACGTCGTTTTCGTGTTCGATCGCCCAATGAAAAAGATTTCCAACCCCGGCCTCGCGATCGAGTGGCAAGGGACAGACCTTGACCCCGCAAAATTCAGCTACACATGGAGTGCGGACGGTACAACGTTGACGTGCGATTACGCCGGAGATTTGCCCGCCCAAAGCTGGATTGCCTGGCAGCTCAACCCCGGATCGGCCTCCGTCCTGCTCGAAAGCCAGGAAGGCGAACTGCTCCCTGAGGACGAATATCAAGGCGTGTTTCTCACCGCGATGAACAGCGGCGAGTGCGACCCCGACGGCGTTCCCGATACTTGGGGAACCTACGGCGTTCAGAAAACCGCGCGTTACGAACAAACCTCGGCTGCCGACCCAACGCCCGAAAAGGAACAGCCGTTCTTCTTCTCTGCGATAGTCTTTGCTCCAGCCATGGGACCGGCCATTGCAAGTGCTTCGGTCACTCTCCCATCGGGTTCGGCCAAACCTCTCACAAACGAGCTCGCAAACCTTTGGGCGTACATGGACTACAACACCAACGAGGCCGCACTTGACTCAGCCTACCCGGCCGGGAACTACACGCTAAGGTTTGCTCTGACAAACCAGCCTGAACGTGTCATAACGATGAACATGCCGGCCACCAAACCGCCCGTGCCGAAGATTCTCAACTACGCCGAAGCACAGGCTGTCAATGCAGCACAGGACTTCACCTTGCGCTGGAACCAGTTCACCGGCGCTGGTGCCAATGATTCCATATCACTGATTGTCCATACAACCAACGGCACGATTGTGTTCAGAGCGCCTGACTTGTGCGTGCCAAGACCCCTGCCCGTATCCGCAACGTCCATCGTCATCCCCGCAAATACATTCAAATCAAACGCCACTTACACGGCCAGCCTGACTTTCCATCGTACCGGTTACAGTTCAACAAATGCAGTTCCGGAAATGGCGGGTTCAAGCGGAGTCGGCAAATCAACCAGTTTCACCATCAAGACGGGCACAGGCGGCTCAGCCGCGCAGGCAAGATTCACACAAAGCCGGCTCTTGCCCAACGGCAACCCCGAAATGACCCTCACTGGCTCGCCCCAAACAAAATACACGATCGAACGCTCCAAAACGATCGGCCAATCCGCCGCGTGGACAACCGTCGGCATCGTCAACACAGACACCACCGGAAAAGGCGTGTTCGAAGACACTCAGGCCGGGAAAGCGCCGCCCCTTTTCTATCGCGCTGTCGCTTACTGACAACACCATCCCATCCAGTCTAAGAGCAAACCCAGACCAGGCCACTTTTCGGCGCAGCTCCGCTTCCGACCGGGCATGCGGTGCAATAATACCGGACTGGAACCGCCGCTCTCGGTCCATGGCCCGCCCTGCTCAAATGTGACCGGTCCGCGGCTACCTCGTCTCTTGGATCGAATGTGTGGGCAAATGACTTGATTCTGTACATCCTGCCTGCCACCCACGAACATCCGACAAAGACGCAAATAGAGGGACAGGCACGTTGTTTGGGCGTTGTCCCCTGATTGCGGCGTGGCTCGCAAATTGTCCCTTGTTTCAATCGGCAGCTGCCGAAGTCTGTGCAGGAACCCCGCGCATGCCGATATGGGGACAGGCACGTTGTTTGTGGTGTGCGCGGAGCGCCCGCCCTAGCTTACGCGGTTCCTTGAACGGCAGGGCGCGCCATCGTTAACGCGCCGAAGCTGCGACAGTTATTGAATTTGGGTCAAAAATGAAACAGCTTGCCGGTCCACTCGGGCCAGGCAAGCTGTTTGCGTGAACTGAAAGAATCCGGGTTAGATTCCCTTGCTGATCATGTGCTTGAGCAGGTCGCCCACCCGGCAGCTATAACCCCACTCGTTGTCGTACCAGCTCACCAGTTTGAAGAAGCGCTTGTTCAACTCGATGCCGCTGCCTTCGTCGTAAATCGACGATGCGGAGCAGTGCATGAAATCGGTGCTGACGACTTCATCTTCGGTGTAATCGAGAATCCCCTTCAGGTAGGTCTCGCTTGCGCGCTTCATTGCGGCGCTGATTTCGGCGTAGCTGGTTTCTTTGACTGTGCGAACCGTAAGGTCCACCACTGACACGTTCGGGGTCGGCACACGGAACGCCATGCCGGTGAGCTTGCCCTTGACCTCGGGCAGAACCAACCCGACAGCTTTGGCTGCGCCGGTCGTGGAAGGAATCAAGTTGATGGCTGCGGATCGACCGCCTTTCCAATCCTTCCTGCTCGGGCCATCGACGGTCTTCTGTGTTGCGGTGTACGAATGCACAGTGGTCATGAGCCCTTCCTCGACGCCGAACCCTTCGCGGAGCAGCACGTACACAAGCGGCGCAAGACAGTTCGTAGTGCAGGATGCGTTCGAAACGATTTGATGTTTTGCCGGGTCGTACTTGTCATGGTTGACGCCCATGACAACCGTCAGGCAATCACCTTTCGCCGGCGCTGTGATGATGACGCGTTTTGCGCCGGCCACGAGGTGGCCCTTGGCTTTCTCGACATCCGTGAAAAGGCCTGTCGCCTCGATGACAACCTCGACCCCGAGCGCTTTCCACGGCAACTCCGACGGGCTCTTGGCGCTCACCACCTGCATTTCGCGCCCGTTCACAACCAGAATGTCAGGAGCCGCGTCCTCGGCCTTCTGGCCGGCTGCGACGGCTTTTGCGCGGGCCTGGTCAGAGACCTTGCTGTCCACTGTCCCGTTGAAACGCCCGTGCACGGAATCGTATTTCAGCAGGTAACCCAGATTGTCCGCAGGGACGATATCGCCCACGGCGACAACTTCGATGTCACGCCCAACCATTCCTTGTTCCATCATGGCGCGAAAGACCAACCGGCCAATCCGCCCGAATCCATTGATCGCAACTTTTACTGCCATAAATGTTTCTCTGTTTTCTGTTATTACAACCGCAACTATGTTAACTCCAATGAGCCGACCATCCTATCCACAAACTCGCGCTCGTCAACGACATTTAGCCCGGAAATCGAACCGGAATGACAGCCCGGGTGTACCGTGGCTGTCGCACGGCGGCATTTCCGGAGTCAACCCGCGTCTGCAATGCGCGGTCCGTTCATTGTCCTTGCCCGGACGCTCGTGCCAAGCTAAAGGTTTACCCAACAACATGCACCCAGCTTAGCACTTGTCCACACGCTCTCAAAATGGCTTACCAATCTTTCCGAGATTTTCTCAACGCACTCGACAGGGCAGCCGAACTGATCCGATGCACGGACCCAATCGCTACCGAACTCGAGATTACAGAGCTGGCTGATCGCCAAATGAAGTCGCCCGGCGGCGGCAAAGCGCTTTTGATTGAAAAACCCACTGTAAACGGCCTGCTCTCGCCGTTCCCCGTGGTCATCAACGCCATGGGCTCTTTCCGACGAATGGCGCTGGCGCTGGGCACGGAATCTCTCGATGCTTTGGCCGGCGAAATTGCAGGAATCGTAAAGGCCAAGCCCCCAATTTCGGTCCGAGACGCCCTCAAACTCCTTTCAACCGCGCTCGAGCTGCGCCACACCAGGCCCAAAATGGTGGCAAACGGGCCGTGCCGTGAGGTGATCCATACATTCGACCCCAAGCCGACGCGCACCGAACCATGGCCTGAAGCGCCCACGATATCCGATTCACAGATTCAGTCCCGCAGTCCCGCGCCCACTCTGCTGAATCTGCCCATCTTAAAGTGCTGGCCACTGGATGCCGGGCGGTTCATCACATTGCCCTGTGTTGTGACAAAGGACCCGGAAACCGGTACTCGAAATGTCGGCATGTACCGAATGCAGGTTTACGACCCGGAAACAACCGGGATGCACTGGCAACTCCAAAAGGTCGCTGCACGCCATGCCAGGCGATATTACGACCGCGGTGAGCGCATGCCCGTGGCGGTCTTTCTGGGCGGAGACCCAGCGTTCACTTTCGCCGCAACAGCGCCGTTGCCCGACGATTTCGACGAGTTCCTGCTGGCTGGTTTTCTCAGAAAACGATCGGTCGAGCTGGTGCGGTGTGTCACCTGCCCGCTCGAAGTACCGGCAGATGCTGACATCGTCATCGAAGGATACATTGATCCGCGCGAGCCTTTGCGGATGGAAGGTCCCTTCGGCGATCACACCGGATACTACAGCTTGCCGGAACCCTACCCGGTCTTTCATATAACAGCCATCACCCATCGCAAAGAAGCTGTCTATCCAGCAACTGTCGTCGGCATCCCGCCCATGGAAGATTTTTACATCGGCACGGCCGCTGTGAAACTGTTCCTGCCCATCTTGAAAATGAATTTTCCTGAGCTTGTGGACATTGCGCTGCCGCCCGAGGGCGTGTTCCACAACCTCGTCTTTGCAAGCATCCGAAAGACATACCCAATGCAAGCTTACAAAATCATGCACGGCCTGTGGGGTATGGGTCAGATGATGTTCTCCAAATACATCGTCGTGGTTGACGATGACGTCGATGTGCACAACACAAGCGAGGTCATTTTCCGACTTTGCGCAAACACCGACCCACAACGCGATTGCATCTTTACCAAAGGCCCTGCCGATGTGCTCGATCATGCCACGCCCGAAATCGGTCTCGGCACCAAACTCGGGTTCGACGCTACACGCAAGCTCCCCGGAGAAGGTTTCAAACGACCATGGCCGCCAATCATCAAAATGGACGCCGAAGTAAAAGCCAGAATAGACCAGATGTTCTCGTCTCTTGGTCCTAGACCAGAACCAACGCGCCGGTCCTGATATGAAACCGCATTCGGCACAGAAATCGCTTCCATTTGTAATCTGGCGGGCAACAATGACACGCCGCGGCGCGCCCGCAACCGGCTCATCCAGTCGAAAAGTTTGCGTTGGTTGCAGAAACGCTGCTCTGTCATGACACGCCGCCCGAGGCGAGCGTCGCCTCGAGTTGGGTGTGAGAGTAAACTGAAACCGCTGAATGCAGCGGTGTTTGAATCGGAGAGTTCGCGATAGCTGCGAAAACTTTCCAGGATAGCTATACGGGGTTTTATGCGAATACTAGCAAACAAGTGTTCAGTGGCTCTTGTTGTAGTTGGGTTTTGTCACTTCACGTTCTCTGTGTTGGGCGCGGACGTGGTGCTCAACGAAGTAATGGCCGTCAATCACACAACCATTGTCAATGGCGGGAAAACGCCCGACTGGATCGAGCTTTACAACACTACTTCGACCCCAAAAGACCTTGGCGGGATGAGTCTCAGCGACGACGCCGCATTGCCCCGGAAGTTTGTTTTTCCTGCAAACACGATTGTCGATGGAAACTCGAGGATTGTGATCTGGTGTGACGATGACCTTGGCGCGCCCGGAATTCACACTGGATTTGCCCTCTCAGCCACCGGCCAGCGTTTAACCCTCTACTCCGCAGATGCGGTCCCAAAACAAATCGACGCCGTCGAGTTCGGCCTTCAGTTACAGGACTTGTCAATAGGCCGTGTGCCGGACGGTTCCGGCTCATGGCAGCTCTGCAAACCTACCCCGTGGATGCCCAACTCGGCCCAGCAACTCGGCTCGAGATCAAGACTCCGCATCAACGAGTGGATGGCATCCTCGAGCGCAGGTGACGACTGGTTCGAGCTCTACAACGGCGATTCGCTCCCCGTCGCTTTGGGCGGACTCACATTTACCGATACTCCCACCGAACCTGGCAAATCGATCGTTCCTGCGTTGAGTTTCATTGCACCCCTCGGTTTTCAGTTGTTCTGGGCCGACCAAAAGCCATATCTCGGCGCAGATCACGTCGATTTCAAACTTGGCGCCGGTGGCGAAAGCATCGGGATTTACTCCGGATCAACTGCACTTGACCTCGTCAACTTCGGCCAACAGCAAACCGACGTCAGCATGGGCCGCCTCCCAGACGGGTCGGCTACTTTTGTGTTCTTCACAAAAACAGTCTCTCCGGGCGAAAGCAACTACATGCTCTTGACAAATATCGCCATCAACGAAGTCCTCGCTCACACTGATTTGCCAATGGAGGACGCTGTGGAACTGCTAAACCTAACCTCTAACCAAATCGACATCTCAGGTTGGTACCTCAGCAACAGCGAAAACGAACCGATGAAATACCGAATACCAAACGGCACGGTCGTTCCTGCAAATGATTACTTGGTGTTTTATGAGTACCAATTCAACAGTCAATCAAGCCCGACCGCGTTCACCTTCAATTCCGCGCACGGCGACAACGTTGTCCTGTCAGAAGCCAAGAACGGCGCGTTGACCGGTTATCGCATCAGCCAAAAGTTTCCCGCTTCCGCCAATGGAGTGTCGTTCGGCCGGGTCATCACCAGTGTCGGAACAGACTTCGCGCCATTGATCAGCCCAACGTTCGGGGTGGACAATCCGCAAACCGTCGCTGAGTTCAGGACCGGCAAGGGCGCGGCAAACACCGGCCCGCAAGTCGGCCCCGTCGTAATAAACGAAATCATGTACCACCCACCCGACATCGTCACCGCCACCAGCACAAACGACAATGTCCTCGACGAATACATCGAGCTCCGCAACATCACTTCATCCGAGGTGCTGCTGTTCGATCCGGTGTACCCGGCCAACACATGGCGATTGGATAACGCCGTGACATTCGCGTTCGCCATGGGCACCAAAATCCCGCCTGGCGGACTCATCCTTGTCGTCGGATTCAACCCGCAGTCCAACGCCAGCCAACTGGCGGCGTTCCGCGCCAAATACAACATCACAGACGACACGCGAATCTATGGGCCTTGGTCCGGTAAACTCAGCAATGACGGCGAAACAGTTGAACTGCTGCGACCCGATGTGCCCCAGGCGCCGCCTCACCCTGATGCAGGCTATGTTCCGTATGTCCCCGTGGACAGAATCAAATACTCCGACACCGCTCCTTGGCCCGTTCAAGCCGACGGTCTAGGACCTTCTCTTCAGAGGTTAAACGGGAACAGCTACGGCAATGACCCCGCTAATTGGTTCGCAAACATGCCCTCCCCAGGCCGTGACAACGCTCCCGTCCAAATCGCCTCTGTCGAAGTTTCTGACAGCCGGTTCGTCATGTCGTTCACGACCTTTCCCAAGCTCGCCTATTCGGTTGAAGCTTCGGATAGCCTGATCGCACCGAGCTGGACGCGTGTTGCCGAATACCCCGCAACGCCCACTCCGCAGCAACGTCAGTTCATCGACACCATCGCGCCCAACCAAAACCACAGATTCTACCGTATTGTTGCGACTGCAGCCCCCTGAGCAATCTCCAAACAGCACTGCTGACCACGGCGCGCCGGGGAGGCCGCGCCTGCCTTGATGAAACCTTCCACAACGTGGGGCGCACGGCCGCTTGCGCGCCGAAGGTAATTCTTTCAGCCCTAAATGTGACTCCCGCAGGCCCGTGAGCCTTTCCTTAGCCGCAACTCTGCGCCAAGGAAGGGCGGTCGCGCCCCCGCCCCGAAAACAACGTGCCTGTCACCATATCGGCATGCGCGGAGTTCCCGCACGTAGTTCAGCAGCCGCGGATTGGAACAAGGGGCGGTCTGCGGGCCATGCTGCAATCTTGATGGCAACACCCAAACAATGAGCCTGTCACTCTATTTGAATTCTTTGGATGTCTGCGGATGCAGGCTGCACGTACCGAATCAGTTCGTTAGCCGCCGCATTCGTTTGCCAATGGACGAAGTGGCCGCGGATCGACTGCGTTTCAGAAGGGCGGACGAGGTGCCGAGATCAGCCATCACCCGTTGCACATTACAACACCGAATGCTCGGCAAATCTAAAAGACGAAGGCTCTCTGAAAGGCTTTTTTGGCTGTCCGACCAGGATTCGAACCTGAAAATTCGGCCGTTTTCGCTTGCGTTTCGTTGCTCATGGTTTGCCTTTCGTTGCACATCATTGCATAAACAGAATGCCATTTTGTGCAGTACTGTCAAGGGTTTTCTGTGTTTTTATGTGCAAGAATGTGAAGAAATCCTTGTGCGATACCGTGTCAGCCCAAAAGTCGAACCTTGTTGTGTCAAATTTGTGTCAGAGCCACCCGGCTCGATAGACCAACCCGCAAATCGGCATGACAGCCCGCCGCCATTTAGCCAGGCTCGACGATTCGACGGCGGCAAGTGTGGACATAGCCGGCTCGAAACAAAACGCGCCAGAACGGCTTTTAGGTGGCTTGCCGGCGATTGTCACACATACGCTGACAAATGCAAAAGGCCGGTCAGACCCGCGCTCGCCTGACCGGCCCAACCGCCGCCGAGAGAAACTAAGTGACAAAAAAGCTCGGCAGCGTTCACGCTACGTGCACCCGCACGCGCGCAAATCATCCAGAATTGCCTGGCACGCCAGCCCCGCCAGCCGGCTCCTGGGCAGGCTCCTGGCCAGCCGGCACGGGCAATGCCGGCACGGCGCCTGATTCGACGAGCACAATGTCTTCAAATTTCGCTCGCAAAATCTCACGGACTTCATCCGGCGGAATCTCGAACGGCGGCACGCCGACAGCAACGTTGACAGTCGATTCTTGCCCCACACCAAGCTCGCCAAGCAATTGCGCGCACACCTTGATGGCGGCAACATCGCCCAGCACAGCCTTATCAATCAAAGCTTGAACGATTGCCTTCGTTTGACCTGGGTTGGCCCGCAAATGACGCAGCAACGCAACCTTCAACGAGACCGCGCCCTTGCGGCGGCCCGACGGATTGCCGCTAACGCCTTTTCGCCAGAGATACGGCTTCAATTGCTCCGGCACACGGTCCGACATCTGCGTGTTCTTAGTCTGCAAACCACTTTGGTCACTCATGGATGTAAGAGCCTCCACCTGGTCAATTCGTCGGCCGCCTGGGCGAGCCACAACCAGCTCGGCAACGTTCGATGCTCCGGCCCGGCATGCTCGAACAAACGCGCTGCCCGCCATTCAGCCCATTCGCGGCTCTCGAACACTGTCAACCTATCCAGCCCTGGCGGCTTGAACGCCTGGCCGATTAACTCGGATGCTTCGGCCATCGAAAAGTTTGGCACCGGCCCCGGCGGCAGGTTTACCGGCGGCGTCTTATGCTTTTGAAAGTACGCCAACAGCTCATCCGCAAACATCTCGACGACCCGGCGCACATCGGCCGGCGGCCGGCAACCGTCGTCGTCAAGCACGATAATATCGGACGGCTCCGCCCAGCCGACGCGCCAACCTCGCACACGCAACCAACAAACGAGAATAACCGCCTGCCGGCCCGGCTCGGCGGGCAAACTCGCGGCATGAAACGGTCCAAGCAACTTGCCCAGTAAATCGCGGCGGCGTTTCTCGAAGTTTTTGGTTAGGCTGTCAGTCATGACTCACCCCCCCCTGGAAAGAATGGCAGGAATAAATCGCGCCCCTGGCAGTTTGGCTGTGAAAGAATACCCTGTAAGGGTATTCTTTCCAGCCCTGCCAGAACTGCCCTGGAAAGAACTTGGAAAAAATAAATTCTTTCCAGGCTGTCATGCACGTTTGCCGCCATTGAAACTTTCCCAAACTTTTCTGCCTTCATCTGTGATTGCTTGCCGGATGCCGTGTTCGTCTTCAACCGTCTGAATCCAACCGCTCGCCCGCATCGCCCTGGCATAATTGCAAAGTGTCCTTCGTACCAGGCCGCACTCATCCGCCCAACTCGACATGGTCAACGGCCCGCGCTCGATCAATGCGCCCAAAAATTGTCGGCTATCATGTTCTGGCTTACGCCCGCCACCTGGCTTGCGAAGCCGTGTTGGATCAAGCCCGGCTTGGCGTTCAAACAATGGGTAATTCCACCGTACAACAAATTCCTCGACCGGCGGGAACGATCGCAATGTTGCTTCCACAACAAAATGATCGTCCAGTTCGTGCCGTGTCAACGTCGCAATCCCGTCCGGCGCCCTTGAAAATACACTGCTTCCAGCAACTCGATCGATTGAAAACTTCTGGCTCGGATCTCCTTTGGCGTAGTGCGCCACGAAGACGACTGCACATTGCCCTTCGACAGCCACCCGCTCAATGCAACGCATGATCAAAGCGACGTCGGTTTGCGTTCGCTCATCCGTGGTCTCGCCGTAAACCCTGTAAACCGGATCAATCAGAATCAGCCCGACTCTGAGCCTCCAAACTTCTGACAAAATGTCGGATACAAGCTGATCGATCGACCGCGTGCTACCCCGCAGAAACATTGCAGACACAGCGCCCGGCCGCATCGTGATGCCCCTGGCTTCGGCTATGGCCGACAACCTACCCGCGAGCATCCAATCGGCCAACTCAAATGACAAATACAGCGTGTTCACTGGCTGAGGCACGGTAAACCCAAGCCACGGGATGCCGTGTGAAATGCACATCAACATGTCGAGCGCGAACCAGCTTTTAAACGATTTGCTCTGGCCGCCGATCATCATCACGTCAGCTTGATGCAGCAGTCCATCAACGAGAACCGGCGGCTCGGCCGGCGGATCAGCAAGCAACTCTGACACGTCAACGGCCGGCATCGAGCTTGGGATTTGTCGCTGAAGGTAACGGCCGGCATCGATCAGCCCGGCCAACACGTGGCCGGCAGGAACATCGCCCAATGCGGCGCGCGCCTCGTCCATCATGGCGAGCAGACGGCGTTTGACGTGCGCGTCCAGAACATCGCGTAGATGATGCTCAAGCAACTCTCCTTCGCCCAAAGATTTCTCCGGCAATGATGACGCCCAGGCCAAAAATCTCGCAGAAATCTCCGGGTTTTTGGTCAGCGCCAACGCCCGTTTTTCGAAGTGCAAGCAAATCGTCGGAAAGTCCAAATGCGCGCCTGATTGTGCCAAGTCCTTGATCGTGTCAAACAGAAGTTTGCAACGTTCGTCGTTGAAGGGAACATCGCCGTTCAATCTTGCCAGCGTTCGTGGGATCAGCGTCGGCTCTTCCAACAAGGCACCGAGTACGACGCACTCAGACATTGAAGCATCCGGCAATTCTGCTGTGCTCGCGGGCAAGCTCGGCGCCGCCCGGCTTGGCACTCGATCATAGTCGCGCTCGTTCGCGCACAACACCCAGCCGTTGCGCCGAATTTTCCATTGCCACCATTGATTCAGCGCCCAGTCAAAAATTCGGAACGCGCCCTCTGAGACTTTTTCAAAAACATTCATGCCGATCAAAGTTCATGCCGATGTTCTTTTTTTGTGGAGCGTGCGGACTCGGCATGAAACATCCGCACGCCCCGTGTTTCGCCTCAGTGCCCGTCCGGCGAAAAAATTCTGCGCAACGGCACCGTCGGCCCGGTCACAACGAACATTTGGCCCTCGTTCGCGGCAGCCAGGCTCGACGTTGACGTGCCGGCAACCGGATACGTGCCGCTCAAAATCGCATTTGCGAATTGTTCGGCCTGGCTTTTGCTGGGATAAACGTAGCGTTTTTGTTCACGCCCGACTTTGTGCACAACCATGTACTTGTTCGTTCGAGCATCATGCTCAATACGGACGTCGCCCGGTACAACTTTCTCGTTGCCGGCGGCTTTGCCCAGCCCTGTTTCGAGCTTTTTGCTGCTGCCCCAGCCGAATCGCGCCGCCAGCGCTTGCGCCAGAAACTTGTATTCGACGGAAGGCACGACTACAGCGCCGTTCACGATGATGCGATAAGTGCCGTCCGAGTTTTTGGTGATTCGGATTTCAAGCGGCCCATTATTCAGTGATGGAGTTTTAGTCGATGTCATTGGCATTCCTCAGTTGTCTGTTTTCAGGAATGGTTTGAAAAATTGCGGGCAGCTCGCCGGCCAAAATGCGCTCGATTTGATCGAGCAAACGCTCGGCGCCCACCGGCGCCTCGACTGGTGGCCGGCATTGGGATTGATGCTGAAATTCTCGCAACGCCTTAACCCTGGGCAATTGCATAATCCAGTCCTCGACTCGCCAGTCGAGAATCCACGGTTTGATCGACTCGGCCGCCTCGTGCTCGATGCTCGCCACAATCGGATCAAGCGCACGTGAAAATTCGGTCAATGCATCTTCAAGCTCACTACGCAAATTTTGCCGCAAGCCGGCTCGACGCCGTTCGGCCGCGTGCAGCGCCTCACGCAACACGCCCGGCCGGGCACGCAACTCGACAACGCGCTTAATCGCGTCCTCGCTGAAATCGGAAATCGGCGTTTGAAGCGCCGCGGTTTCAGCCTGTGCGAGCATCTGTTGGCCGCGCTCGATGTCATGCTCAGCTTTTGAGTACTCGGACAACGCCTGGCGCAACCGCTCGGCGGCTTGTTGAAGTCTCGCCCTCGATTCGACGGTCAAAGCCGGCCCGCCGGTGTTCGTGGTTGCGTTCATTCGACTTTCCTCCTTTGCGAGTTGGCCAACGTGAGAACAGTGCCGCGCCTTTGGTTGGACAACAACGCGCCGCGAACGGATTCCCAATCGTACAAAACGCGCCGTGTTAGTTTGATGAATGGCAGCCTGCCTTCACGCCGCAGCGCATAAAGCGTTCGGCGCGAAATCGGCAGCCTACTTAATAACTCATTTTCACTCAGTAACCTGTTTTCGCTTGTTGTTTCTGATCTCATAATGTTTGTACTCATAACAGGCACTTTATCACGCAACTTGTTACTTGGCGTCAAGTACCTCAGAAATAGCAACAATGAGAAAACCCGCGTCGTTATTGAACGAAACGCGGGTTTTGCCCAAAGCGTTTTGTGTTTTTGGTCAGTGCCCGGCGGTGATGGAAACAACGTTTTGCGGCCGTTGCGGCACGACGTCGAACCATAGCCGCGCCTCACTTTCGCTGACAAGCCCTCGGTAATTCGCGTGCAACATCGTCGGATCGTGGCCGGCCTGGCTTGCGGTCAAATTTTCGTCGTTCGTCAGCGCAAAATAGTGCGAAACCCAACCGTGCCGAAGACCGTTTCGACGATACGGTATGCCCAGCGACGTTCGCACTTTGTTGAATCTATAAAGATAAACTCCCCTTGTGTCCGTCCACACCCGCCCCGTTCGGCCTCGATACGGTTCAAGCCAGGCAGCCAGGGTTGGACACATCTTGACCAGCCGTCGGCTCCGAAGCTTGGCGATTTCGGCCCCGATTTCGATGTGCCCCTCGACGCTGAACACATTCGCCCAGCTCATGCGAAGCGCTTCTTCAAGCCGCACGCCTCCGAATGCCTGCAACGCGATTATCGGCACAAGTTCAGCCGGCGCAGCATCAAGCAAGGCTCGCAGTTCGTTCACACGATAAAAATCAACTCTTGCTCGAACAACCGGTTCTTTTTTCAACGCATCGCAATTGACCAGCTTGCTCGCTTGCGTCGGCTCGATGTAATCGCGCAACGTACACCAACGCAAAAACTGTTTGATTGTTGCCCGCCTATCGTTTCGACTCTTGGCAGCCAGCCGGCCGAACTTCGACATGTGCAAGTCCAGCCCCTCGACACTCAAATGCCCGACCTGGCAATTCTGAAACGTATTGCAAAGCTCGATCAGATAATCTTCGACGATATCGACGTAACGCTCGCACAATGCCGGCCGGCCGCCGTTGTTCGACACGCTCTTGGCTCGTTGAAGCGCGACAAACGACTTCACGGCTTCATCAAGCCGCATCGGTTTGAGCTTGGCCATGACGCGCAGATACTGTTTCACGACATTCACCACCGACTCGCCATCACCAAGCAGCTTGGCGGCCTCGACGTATTCGCTCACGACTTGCGAGGCCGACATCTTCCTGCCCGTTGCCGCGTGAAGCTCTGCCAGCAAATCGCGAATTCCGAGCATGTCAGTCACTTCACGCGGCGTCAGCGCCCTCGATTCGGCGCCCCGGCACAGTTCGTCCAACACGGTTCTGGCGGCGTGGAGCGCATCCGAATACTTCTTGAACGACTCGACAACCCGTTTGCCCGCGGCGTAAAAGGCAACTCGATAACTAGGGTAGGCGGCTGTTCGGCCGTAGATGCGCACTTCGGCCCGCCGCTTGCGCAGTTTGACCGGGAATTTCATCTTGCCAGTCTTTTCGTCGGGAATCTGTGTCAAATTTGTGTCAGGAACCACAGACCCCCCGTTTTCATTGGCTTTTTTGGCTGTCCGACCAGGATTCGAACCTGGACTAAAGGCTCCAAAGACCTCTGTGCTACCGTTACACCATCGGACAAACCAGCGCTAAGTTACTCGCTAATTCCTACGGCGCAACGAGAAAAATCCCACCCCGGCAACCCTTCCGTGGAACCGACTTGCTGGCCCCGGTCACTAATTGCAATCTCGACTTTCGGCCGCAGGCTGCTAACTTCAATCCGGTGAGTTTTGCCATTGAATTGAGTTCGTTGCCGCTAAAAGCGCTGCTGGAACGCGCCCGCAGCGCAAACAGGCAGTCCGTTCTGGCGAGCCTTGCCTCGAACCGGCTCCGGTTGGAGGATTTTGCGCATCTGATTTCGCCCGCTGCGGCGGACCATCTCGAGGCGCTGGCGCGCCGTGCGCATTCAATCACAACGCAGCGGTTCGGCCGTGTCGTCAGGTTGTTCGCGCCGATTTACCTGTCCAATGAGTGCGTGAACAACTGCGCCTACTGCGGTTTCGCCCGATCCAACGCGATCCGGCGGGTCACCTTGACGCTCGAAGAGGTCTTGCAGGAAGCGCGCGCATTGAAAGCCCAAGGGTTCCGCAATCTGCTCCTGGTCGCCAGTGAACACCCAAAGTTGGCAGGCGTTGATTACCTCGAATCATGCGTTCGAATGCTTCACGAGGAGATTCCGAGCCTGTCGCTCGAAGTGGGCGCATTGGACACGCCAGATTACCAGAGACTGGTCGCCGCAGGCGCCGAAGGATTGGTGATTTACCAGGAAACCTACGATCGCGCCGTGTACGCCGAATTGCATCGGGCCGGCCCGAAACGCAATTTCGACTGGCGCCTCGGATCGCCAGAACGCGCTTATGCAGCCGGGTTCAGAAGGCTGGGCATCGGCGCGCTGCTTGGATTGAACGACTGGCAGAGCGAGGCGATATGCGTTGCAGCGCACGCTGCACACCTGTTCCGCAATTGCTGGAGGTCTTACCTGACGATTTCGGTCCCCCGATTGCGCCCAAGCGCCGGACACTTCAGGCCAAGGTTTCCTGTGACAGACCGCGAACTCGCACAACTGGTCTGTGCGTTTCGGATTTTCCTGCCCGACGTTGGAATAGTCCTTTCGACTCGCGAAGCCGCCACTTTGCGGGATGGGTTGATTCCGTTGGGCATCACGTTGATGAGCGCAGGAAGTCACACCGAACCCGGCGGATACACCGGCGCAGGCCACGAGCACGTACACGCCGCCGACGAGTTTCCTGACCTTGACGACTCAGACCAAACCGCCCGGACCACACAGGCCAAGAACACGGGCACTGATGCTACGGGCCAATTCGATGTCGCAGACAATCGAAGTCCGGCAGAGGTTGCGGACCGGATCCGTCAACTCGGCTACGAACCTGTGTGGAAAGACTGGGATTTTGCATTTGGCGAAGAACCCACCGTTGAATCTGCCCAGGTAAATCGCGCACCCGCATTTTCACCGTGAACAAAGAGTTTGTCATAGCCAACGGACGTCAAATTGCCATCGAGCTTCCATGTTCGTTGGAACAGTTCTTGGTCCTTCAAGAGCTCCCTGTTCGGAGTGTCGTGGTCGAACACAACGGCGACGCTGTGCCCCCGTCCGAGTTTGCGAAAAGAACACTCTCCCCGGGCGACAGACTTGAGATTGTGACGGTGGTTGCGGGCGGATAGGGCCGAATCGCAGGAGCGTGTAGTCTATGCATTCGGAAGCGCGGCCCATTCCCGATAACCGTGCTGTCTTCGTCGGCACCTTTGTCGCAACCTTTGTTGGCCGCTAGAGCTGGACTCGGACGCTTGCGCCATCAGCCCGCTGCAACGCTCCTAGAAACCGGACATCCCAAATTCGGCTTCGCCCTGAAGGTGCGGAACTCGGAAACAGGCGTCCGGGCACAGGTGCCGGTGATCAGCAATCCAGCGCCGTCCTGCCATGCGTCCTTTCATTCACCGCATTGAAAGTTGAATATCGTGTCTGTCACTCTATTTGCTCTGCACGCGCCAAAGCGCACCAACCCCTCGCGACGATCCCCGGCGACTTCACTCATTACACCACAATGCCCGCCCAGCCCGATTCAACCCGACCGCCACAATATCGTGTCTGTCACTCTATTTGCTCCGCCAACGCCAATCCACCACCAACCCCTCAAAACGATCCTCGGAAACTTCACCTCCGACCCAACAATGCCTGTTCAGCCGGCTTGAACACCCGTCCCACTGCGGATCTCACCCCGATCACCGAGCTCACAAAGTCCGCAATGACAACACGTGAAAACAATCCCCCATCACCGATCACCTTCACCAGGCCTTCGGCATCCCTCAACTCCGATCTCTGAAAACGTCCCTCTACCCCTTTGCTCGGCTTACTCCTCCCAGCCCTTACTCGATCGCTCTCACCTTCAGATCACGCAACACATAGATTTCTCCCAACAACATCCCGGGAATCTTCCTTGCTCCACTCTTCCGCTTCGGACCAAACAGCGGCCGATGCCTCTTGAACACCTCCTCGACAAACGCCCTGCTCCCCAACGCCACTCCGTCTGTTATGTGCCTGATCTTCAAC